>JBDUAY010000067.1:0-17501 GCA_040004415.1 Bacteroidota bacterium
ACTGGCAAGCGATGAAAAACAAAAAAGACATAATGGTAATCTCTGTACGCCCGGTACGCAGGTTAGTATAGGCGGTCAGCCGGTAGCCGCGCATTGTATCGATTCCAAATCAAAAAATTCTTATGTAAACGAATGGGTAACAGCAGAGGCTATTGTGTATGGCGATTCCCTTATTCATCATGTTATTGATGGCGATACCGTGCTTACGTATGAAAAAACACAGGTAGGTGGTGGTTTTGTAAACACAGGCATGACCTGGACAACGGGTGGATTTGCTGCTGATTCAAGCCTTTGGATTAAAAAAGATGGTACGCCACTTTCATCTGGTTATGTAGCATTACAGGCAGAGAGCCACCCGGTTGAATTTAGAAAAGTTGAATTGCTGAACCTGGAAGGCTGTACCGATCGCAAAGCTATTAATTACAAATCCTATTTTGTAAAATCTGATAATTCGAAATGCAGGTATAAATAATACGCGGCAATAACAAGCCGCTGCAAAAGGAATGCAGCGGCTTGTTATGTTCTTATTGCAATTGTATTACTCTTTATTTCAGCCCTTCCATAATAAATGCAGCCACATCTTTTTTAAATGCCGCCGCAGCTGCATTGTTAATGTACATCATATGCCCGGCCTCATAATATTTCATGCTGATATTATTCTTCAATTTTTTATCTATCCCAAGATGATCAAACGTATATTCAGTTCCATAAAAAGGCGTAGCCAAATCAAACAAGCCATTCAATACAAGAATTTTTAACTGCGGATTGAAATAAGAAAACTGGTACAGAAATTTAATTTTTGCATGAGCGCGCGTTTTGTTTTGGGAAGAATAAACCGTTCAGGTAAAGAAACGGACTTATTTGCGAATAACGCTGCCGTTAGTCCAAAAATGATAGGCACGGCCTTTGTGATACCAGGGAGGCATTGACCTTTGCACCCGCCGTTACTTTTGAAAACAGGTATCAATTTTCAAACAACAAAAATTAATAAATGAAAAATCTTAAAATCAGCATGGTTACCTGTGTTACAGCAGTGAGTTTTTTTATACTGGCTTGCAACAATCAGCCGGCCACCCCGGAAAAAACAACCGGCACAACGGATACTACGAAGCAGAAAATTAAAGAAGAAACGATAACCTATCTGGGTGGCGATACAACGATGAATAGTTTTCTTGCGTATGATGAAAGCGATGATAAAAAAAGACCGGCTGTTCTTATCATACCAGAATGGTGGGGGCTGAACGATTATGTAAAAGGTCGTGCAAGGCAACTGGCAGCACTTGGATACATGGCGCTGGCAGTTGATTTATATGGTTATGGAAAAATAGCGCCAACACCCGATAGCGCTATGAAACTCGCTTCACCATTTTATAAAGATCCGCACCTTGCAAAAACGCGTTTTGATGCGGCACTCGAAAAAATAAAAACCTATCCGCAAACCGACGCGCATAATATTGCCGCCATTGGTTATTGTTTTGGCGGTGCACAGGTATTAAATCTTGCACGCCTGGGTGAAGATTTAAAGGGCGTGGTAAGTTTTCATGGAAATCTTGTTGGTGTACCTGCAGATAAAGACTTATTAAAAGCAAAAATACTGGTGTGCCATGGTGAAGCAGATCAATTTGTAAAACCTGCAGAGGTGGCCATGTTTAAAAAGCAAATGGACTCTATCGGTGCCGACTATACGCTGAAAATATACCCGGGCGCTACACATGCATTTACCAATCCGGATGCAACTGCTATCGGATTGAAATTTAAAATGCCAATTGCGTACAACGCTGCAGCAGATACCGCGTCGTGGAAAGAAATGCGGGCTTTTTTCGATAAGATATTTAAGTAAACTTCCTGATAAATTTTTTGTAGAAAAACGCAGCAATCGCCTGCGTTTTTTTATTGCCTGCACGTAGGAGGCGTGGCGGGATGCTGTTAACGGTCAAAAACAGTGGTCTCCATTCTGGCCTTTTCTTCCCATTCCCGGAAAAAAATAATAAGTAAGCGTACGTAAGTAGCTGTCTGTCAGAATCTACGAAAATGGCATCCTAATAGTGATTGACCGGGTGTATATCATTTCAAAACACATATTATGGAGCGTACATTTATACAGAAGAGATTGGTTGTGGTAAATAAATATTTACTGCTGTGCACAATGTTGTTTGCCACAACAGGCAGTTTTGCCCAATTTAATGTCTCAGAAGTTATAACAGATTACAATGGCTACTGGAAGAGTTCTGCAACTTTAATTAATTCCGTTAAACCTGACAACAGTCATAACCTTGTTTCTTTTTCATTTAATGGCAACCGTTATTCTACCGGCGTTAATGATGCATTGCTTACGGGTAACGGGCAAAGTTTTATTGCAGGCGATTACAGGGCGCTTCCCATCACCAGTATAAGCGGTGCTGCTACGTCTAACACAAAAATAGGATTGGGATCTATGTATGATGGTGTGGCAAACGGACCCGGCACACCCGCCCCCGTTAATAATATTCCTTATTATCTTACGGATGGTATAAAAGGATTAGACCTGGGTACTTGTGTCGCAAACTTGCCTGGTGCCTCATTGGTTTTCCCGGTAAGCAGTATTCTTACGCCTTCCCTTAATGATAACATTCCTGATATTGTAATTACGCAGATAGCTGATCCATCTGGTTCGCTTGACCGGTATGAGTTTACAGACATCAACGGAAATATTGTAGGCAATTATGTTGATATTTTACTTACCAATATACCTCCGGTGGGTAACTGGACAGCTGATTTTTATGAAGCGAGCAAAAACCCAATGACGCTTGCAGGCGGATTTACAAAAACCGACAGGCCGATACGCTTGTGGGCAAGTGATTTAAATGCTTTTGGCATTAACAGCAGCAACTCGCATAACGTTGCGTATTTCAAAATTATTCTGAGCGGTAACAGTGACGTTGCGTTTGTGGCGTATAATAATAATTCAATTAATATTATCAATGCCCTGCTTCCGGTAAAACTTGCTGATTTTTCTGGTAAAAGCATCAACGGCAACGTACAATTAAACTGGGAAACGGTTTCTGAAATAAGCAGTGATGCGTTTGTAATTGAAAGAAGCAGCGATGGCATTTCATTTACAACTATTGATAAAGTAAATGCTGCGGTGAATAGTGCAGCGGCGCTTTATTATAATTACACAGATAAGAACCCTTCAACAGGTAAAAATTATTACCGTTTAAAAATGATTGACAAAGACGGTCATGCTGATTACAGTAAAGTTATTACTATCACTGTTCAGACGGAAACCACGGCGGGTATAAGCCTGTATCCGAATCCTGCAAATAGTTATGTTATTGTCAATCATCCTTTTTCTGGCAACCATGAGCAATTGAAAATTGTAAATATGCAGGGTAATATTTTATTGATGCAACAAATAGTAGCGGGAAGTTTGCAAACACGAATCGACTTTACGCAAATGCCCAAGGGTATATATGGAATGGTTTGGACAAACGGTAAAGATATTAGCATCAGCAGGCTGGCAATACTATAAAAGGGATGTGCATAACTAAGTGCAAAACAGGTGCAAAACGGAAACGCTGGAAATTTGGAAAACGATAGGCAGGGATCGTATCTTCGGTTTGCAATTGAGACGGAATAGAAATCTGTAAAAAGATAGAAAACAAAGTTTCAAACGAAAGCATCGGGTTTAGTACAAAGATACAGGCTTAGGCAGGTATCAAAAGGACTAGATTTGGTGCTTTCTGCTTTTATTAAGTGACTGAAACATGATGGTCGGGAACAGTTTATTTTTTTAGAGGCGCGACAATTATCCCGGTTAAATAAATTAAATCATTAGGGCTCAGTCAGCGTGACTTCTCCATTATTGCCAGCCTGATTTGTTTTTGATATTGCCAACCGTTGAGCGCTATAAATACCCGTGTGGCCGCTAAAGTAGTAGGCTGTGAAACAGGCCACTGCATAATAACATACATTGCTGCCACCGAATAACTCAACGCCCATCAGTGTGCAGGCGATTGGTGTATTGGTTGCGCCTGCGAACACCGCGATAAATCCAAGACCAGCCATTAAATCAACGGGTGCGCCGCTTAAGGAGGCGATTGTGTTTCCCAATGCTGCGCCAATAAAAAACAGGGGTGTTACTTCTCCACCTTTAAAACCTGTTCCCAATGTTATGGCGGTGAATAATAATTTCCATAGCCAGCTAAAAGAGTTTGCACCACCGTGCTGGAAGCACGAAACGATAGAGACTGCATCTTTTTCCGGATTGGTTACGCCAAGACTTAAATAGTCCTGTGTGCCGAGCAGGAAAGTAAATAAAATAATAATGCAGCCACCAATAACGGGAATAAGCCATTCGGTTTTTACCAGGCGCTTACTATAATTTTTTATACCATGAGATAATGTTGAAAATAAATAACTGGTCAGTCCAAATAATGCGCCGGCGATAATTACTTTCAGCAGCAACAAAAGATCAATATGAAAAAAGGAAAGAAATAATTTTCCTTCGCCACCATAATTTATATGGTATTGGGTATGATGAATTCCCCACGCGGCGCAGGTGATATCAGCGAGCACACTTGCAATAAGACAAGGTATCAGCGCATCATATTTGATACTTCCGATGGCAAGGACTTCGAGGGCAAACACGGCACCAGCAACTGGTGTACCGAATACCGCGCCGAACCCGGCTGCTATACCCGCCATCAAAAGCATTTTAATATCTGCTTCAGACAACTTCAATATTTTGGCAATCCAAGCCGCCATGCTTCCACCTATTTGCACGGCAGTACCTTCCCGGCCGGCGGATCCACCAAATAAATGTGTGATGACGGTTGTAATTAAAACAAGCGGGGCCATTCTTGCAGGAACGCCGCCACCGGGCGTGTGTATCTCATCCATAATCAGGTTATTGCCTGCCTCTGCATTCTTTCCCCATAATTTATATAGAAAATAAATAACGATACCTGCAAGTGGTAAGAAAAATAATAGCCAGGGATGGCTCCATCTGAAATGAATTGATATATCGAGCAGCCAAAGAAACAGGGCTACCAGGGAACCTGTAATAAATGAGACAGGAATAACAAGCAGCGTCCATTTTACAAGATGATTCGCAATCGCAATATGTTCAAAATTGTTCCGGAACTTTTTTATCATCCTACAAATAATTTATTTGGCCTTCGTAAAGCCAATGATTAAAATTTGTAGGCGCCATCAGTCCCAACGGTTATCGGGGCGGTTAAGTAGGAAGACACCATTTCCTTTGGTAAAACAAATATAAGGAAGAACTGGTAATGAGTGGTGCCCGTCTTAGCGCTGATAACTGGTTTTTTATCTGCGGTGGGTGTACCGGTACAAATGTCCGGGAGATTATGGCTTGCCAACGAAGCAATTTGTCTAAAGGCACCATGGAGCAACTTGTTTGTATCATTTAAAAGAACTAATAAAAGCCCGGGCGTACCGGGCATTATCCCGTGACCGTGCAGTACAGGAGGATCTGCCGGAGCCATATCCGTCCAATTCGATTATTCTATCAACAGGCGGTCCCGCCGGGACGAAATATAAATTGAGTGAATAACATCTTCCGGGCATTTTTGGTGAAAACACCACAACCGGTGCAGAACAATTGGAGTTCTTTTTGCTATTGTTGACCTCTTTTTTCCATGGCCGGTGCCTCACCGGCCAACAGCAAAATTTTATTCTCATAATTAATTTGTGCTATATGTCTCTAACCTGTTTAATCTTAACAGTGCAATGATATTTTCGCTGATGGCCTGCATTCTCTGCAAAATGGCCGGTGGGACACCGACCAGGGAGAAAGGGAATAAAAACGCCATCGTATTTGCTGTGAATGCGCATTACAATTTATCACGCAAGCCAGGCCACATAAATAGATAATAAAAACTGCCTGTTGTATTATCGGATAAACAATACAACAGGCAGTTTTCGTATAAATTTTACAATAACGATTTCTAATTAGCCGATGCTACGGCCTCTTTGCCGCCTTTTACAAAACTAACCAGGCAGTCTTTCAATGAACTTGCAAGATCACTTGTCTTATCCATAATCTTTTTCCTTGCATTAGACCCTCTATCAGTTGCCAGCAAAATAGCGATCGCGCCAATTGAAACCCCGGCAATAACACCTATTAAAATTTTCTTGTTTTTCATGATTTTTAATTTAATAATGAATAAATGATTTGATGTGCATGATCAGTGCCGCTTGAAATACTGTACATCTTTTTCATGTTTTTTAGCTGCTGCCAAAGATGAAAATGTGCCCAGGTTACGGCGCTTGCTGGTTGCCGGATTTTTCTTGCGTGCGTAAAGCCGGTACTCGCCTGATTTTAATTTGCGTATCATGACTTTGTTTCATGTTAACAGGGCAATCATTGTGCCAGTACAACAGGGGCAGCAGCGTTTAGAACTAATGGCCGGTTACGTGGATTTATTTCCACTGTTTGCGGCTATTTCAGGTATATATTTGTTATGTTAAAATTATTGTAATGATAAGTATACATATGGAACTCAATCTTAGACTCATTTGTTTTTCGGTGGTTATATTATTTTTTTTTAGTACACCCCTTGTATACGCACAACCCGTAGCTGTTGATAAAGTAAGAGCAGATTTCAAAACTTTATTACAAAGAAATTCCGTTCCTGCAAATCCTTTTATCCAATCTTTTGTAACAGATTCTGCGTTCATTGAAAAAGATTTTTTTTATGCTGAAGAAACGGTGAAAGTTCCGTTGCTTATTTATAAACCCGTAGGTAGTAACAATAAAAAATTACCCGTTGTTATTTGTCTGCACGGAACAGGCGGCAGTAAAGACAATGCAGAAATGAAGAATTTGCTGTACCGGTTTTCCAAAGAAGGGTTTATGGCAGTTGCGATAGATGGAAGGTTTCATGGTGAACGAGTGAAAAATATTCAGGGCCATAATGCATACACAGATGCAATTATTAAAGCCTGGCAAAATAAAGATGCTGCTCATCAGCAACATCCTTTTTTCTTTGATACGGTATATGATTTATGGAAGCTGGTAGATTATTTAATTACCAGGAATGATGTTGATTCAGGCAGGATTGGCATGATGGGCATTTCCAAAGGTGGTATCGAAACCTGGATGGCCGCATCCGTTGATACAAGAATTAAAGTAGCGGTGCCCGTAATTGCAACGCAGAGTTTTAAATGGTCGCTGGAAAATGATCGCTGGCAGGGTAGGGCAAGAACAATATGGGCCGCGCATCAGCAGGCAGCACATGATTTGGGTGATACCAGTGTTAATAAAGAAAACGTACAAGCGCTCTGGGATAAATTATTGCCTGGAATAACCGGTGAGTTTGATTGCCCTTCTATGATTCGTCTTTTTGCACCACGCCCATTGTTGCTGCTCAGCACAGCGCTGGATCAAAATTGCCCTTTGCCAGGCGCGCAAATTGCTTTTGAGGCAGCGGCTGCCGAATATAAATCCTATCATGCGACGGATAAATTCAAAACAGACGTAGAGGCAAACCAGCCGCATCGCTTCACGCCGCGCCATACTGAAATGGTGATCGAATGGTTTAAAAAATGGCTTTGATTAAGTGGATGTCAATCTTCAACGAACAAGTGTTAAAAAAATACAAAGACAACCACGCTGATCGCGCATGCATTCCCGGCAGGTGAGTACCTGAATGGCCGTAATGAAAAGTTAATGCCGTATACCCGATCTGGGGTATATGCCCAAATATAAAAATTCGTAACTTGACATTTCTGAATTAAATCGCCGGTACAGTCTTTATCATTTCCTTTTATTGCTGCTGCCAGGGCTACTGGATGATTTCAATGGATAATCCGTCTAACTACATTGCCTAACCTTTTTATGTTGCATAAACCCGGATTTCCACAAGACCAGCGCTGAAATTAAAGATCATCCGCTTGTTGCAGGAACAAATGAGTACAAATTTGCAGAATTGAATTATCAAATATATTACAGGCGACAAAAATGCATACCAGAATTCAATTTATCTCGCAATGCCTGTTATCGGCAATCAATGTGGAGCGCAGCAAAAGAAAGATTAAAGGCTGCCAAGGCGTAAAAGAAAGAACAGAAGAACTGTGCAAGAAAGATGATGCTATTAATTTGAAATACACGCAGCTTGCAGGCGAAAGCGACGCATTTTTAACCATGCACAAAATCGTTTGTGGAATAACAGGAATAAACCACCGCCGTTTAACCGGTAAAATAATATCATATAAATAAAGTAATTTTTATTGCAATAAATAGTAACACCAGGTAAACTTTATAACAATGGCAATCATCAACATTTCAGGTACCGTAAAGCATAGCAACGGTAATGCAATTGCGTCTTTACTTATTCGTATCAATCAAAAAATGATTCGCAGTCAAACCGCATTGGGCGATGCCAGAACGGATGCCAATGGGGCTTATTTCATTAACGTTACCATACCCGATCCAACAACAGCTGTTGGCATAGTCACCACGGCTGCCGCTATTTTTGTAACAGCACTCGATGATAAACTCACCGTACTGGCCAGCTCAGATATTATTTATTCGCCTGGTCCCAAAATATCAGTTAACCTGACGGTGACAGATATACGTTATAAAGGAACAACGGTCTTTCAAAAAAACACGACCGTATTGCAAAACTACCTGGCCGCACTTGATAAAACCGCAGCCAATCAGCCGCTCACGGTGCAGGATGTCCAGTTTATGTCGAACCAAACCGGCAAACAGGATACCGAGGTGTGGCATTGGGTACGGGCACATCAATTGGAACAGCAAACCAGGATACCGGCAGAAGTTATCTATGGATTATTCGGACAAGGTTTGCCGACTAACCAGGACGTGCTGTTACGAACAAGTCCGGCTCAATTAAAAACAACGCTGGCTAATGCGGCGGCCAGCAGCAATATCAGTGACGATACGGTTGCGAAAGCAGATGGCATCGTTCAGCAATGGAAGAATTACCTGGCGGGCTATGCGTTAACAACAAAGCCTGCATTAATGGATGCAACACTGGGCGATGCTTTCAGTCTTGCCGTTCCTGATAAAAATATGCAGCAGCAAATACTCAGTTCTTATCTTGATGAAAATGGAACGATAGAATCATTTTGGGCAAGTCTTGCCAGGCCCGGTGCTGATCCTGGTATAGCAGATCGGTTACAACGGGCACTTCAATTTTCTGCGCTTACGGCAAACCAATTACAATTAACCAGCGCGCTGATGAAAGGAAACGCCAACGCCAGCGCGGCGAACGGGTATACATTACAGCAAGTAGCGGAGTGGGATGAAGCTGACTGGACCAGTTTTATCAAAACAAATTCGGTTACGGGTAAATTAGCGATACCAACATTTATACAGGGTAACAGCGATGCCGATCGTATGGCATCATATGCCGCAACATTGCATGCAACACTTGCTGATGCTTTTCCGACGCAATCTTTTTTTGGTAAAATAAAAAAGGAAAGTACCGACAGCGTTTTCTCCGGAACAAAAAAAGATCTGCTGGCTTTTTATGCTAACAATCCATCTTTTGATATTTCCACTACACCTACTATTACGCTGGCCAGTGCGCAATCCAATTTTAATTTTTCAGGTGTTACCAATAAAAATAAATTGCTGACTGAATTGCAAAGCATTCAGCGCCTGTCTGCACTTACGCCTGATTTTGCTTCAATGAAATTGCTTAAATCACAGGGACTGGACGCAGCCTTTTCGATCATGAGCTTTACGCAATCGCAATTTGTTGAAAGCTATTCAACCAGCCTGGGATCTGCTCAAAATGCATTTAATATTTACCAGCAGGCAGAAAAAACATATATGGTATCACTTGCATTGTATGGCAGGTTACACAATGGTTTAAATTTTGGTACTACTACCACACCTTCTGCTGCAGCTGTTGCAGATCCAACATTGCGTACGATGTTCGGCAGCCTGGATGCATGTGATTGTGAAGAATGTACATCGGTGTTTAGTGCCGCTGCTTATTATGCAGACATCCTTAATTTTTTGTATAAACGTATGCCGGATGGCTACCAGGAATTAATTCGCCGCAGGCCCGATCTTCCTTTTATTGAACTCAATTGTGATAACACCAATACACCACTTCCCTATGTTGATTTGGTTACAGAGCTGCTTGAAAATTTTATTCTTAACCACAAGACGCCTCCTGTTGTTGTTACCGGCGCTTATCAAACCACCTGGCAGGCAGCAGAGCTGGCAGCAAATCCTGAACATATTAATTATGCAGCGTACGATGAATTAAAAAAAGCTGTTTTTCCACAGATACTGCCTTTCAATTTTCCGGTGGAAGAAGCCAGGATTTATCTTACACACCTGGGCGTGCCCAGGCACCAGTTAATGACAATATTTTTTGCAGGTAATGAAGAAGCAGCCTTTAATGATTTCGATATTTCGATGGAACGGTTGCAGCTTTCTCCGCAGGAAGCAAAAGTGCTGACCGGTGAAATTACAGGCAACACAAACCAAAGTAATACCGTATGCAATTTTTATGGGTTTGATAAAGAAACCGGGTATAAGCCTTTGAGCGATCCACTCGATTCAAGTAAACAAATTACCGGGGTAGTCTGGAGCAATGCATTGGCCGGAAGGATAGATTTTTTTCTGCAGCAAACTTCGCTAAGTTATAAAGACATGCTTGCGTTGCTGCTCTGCGATTTTATCAATCCAATCCTTTCCGGTAGCCGGAAGATAACCATCGTAACCAAGCCAACAGATACAGCCGGAAATCCTGTTCCGCCGGATACTTGCGCATTAGATCTATTACAATTGCAAGGCATGGATGAAACTGATTTAAAAAAGATCCATCGATTTTTGCGCCTTCGGAAGAAACTGGACTGGACGATGTATGAACTCGATCTGGCAACAAAAACATTTTTCATCAGCGATTTTAATAACGATGGAACACGTAAAAATTATGACGCCTATTTTACAAAAGATGATCTCAGGAAAATTTCACAGGCTGATTTTTTAAAAAATCAGTTGCATGTTCCGGTAGCGAATGTACTTGCGTTATGGTCTGCTGTAGATACAACATTAACGTATACAGACTGGCAAAAAGACAATTATCCTTTTATTCCGTCACTGTATGAAAAATTATTCCGCAATAAGGCGGTGATCAACCCCGCCGATGTTGCTTTTACGGCAGACGCGCAGGCGCTCACCGGCAATATGGACGATCATGCGGCCGCCATATTCGCTGCGCTGCAAATATCAGATAACGACTATGAATACCTGAAAACGGCCAATGCCGTCACCAGCAACAACCTGAACCTGGTTAATCTTTCCTCATTATACCGCCATGCACTGCTTGCTAAGAAATTGAAATTGAGTGTGAAGGATTTTCTTTCGATAAAAGCTATGACCGGTATCGATCCATTTGCAGATCCACTATCTACTTTCCGGTATATATCCAAATGCCTGATGGTAAAAGCATCAGGGTTTTCAACCGACCAGGTACAGTATCTTATTCATCATGTCTATTTAGCCCAGACAACAGTTGCCCCGGACGATGTATCGGTGAGTGTGTTTTTATCGGAGTTGCGTGCGGCTTTGCGGGGCATAGAAACTGCGGGGCCAGCTGAACAGCGAAATACCATTGCACAAAAATTTTCTGAAAATCTTAAAATAACGACGACTGCCGCGCAGCTTCTGTTGCATAGTTACGTAAAGAGTACAGCGGATGCAGGTAAAGCAATAGAAGAAGATTTCAGGGCAGATGATTTTGATAGTATTGATTTCCTGAAAACATATCCGGATCCCGCTGACAACACGAAAGAGACAGAACCACTGTTTGAACGTACAACAGACGCAAATAACCTATTGCAGATTGCAGTGCCTGTGTTATTTGATGATTATATGAGGTTGGGAAAGATTGCGATTTTTATCAATAAGCTTAAACTCAGCGATACAGAAATTGAAAATATTTTGAAAAACGTTACGCTAACCGGTTGCACCGATTTAGCCGCTTTACCTGTAACACCTGCCTCCGGAAATTTTACTGCTTTCGAAAAATTGATTGTGCTGATACAATCACGTGATTTATTACCGGTGGGCCTGCCTGTTTATTTTGATATAGTGAACCATGCTATTCAAACCGCTGATGGGGCAAGCGATCCAGACAAACAAATTGCGAAAAATCTATGGCTTACGGATATTGTAACAAGAACAAATTGGGATAGGGGAAACCTGGAAATGCTGGCAGGAAATGCTGCAACACTTAGTAGTGGGGGAATTTTAAAAACTAATTTTCCGCCTGATTTTCGCAATGGTGATCTTTTATTGCATATCAGCCAGGGTTTAAAAGTGCTGAATAAAATCGGCCTGCATGCTGAATGGATTACTGCCGCAATAGCAAATGATTTTGATGGCACTACTTCGCAGGCGGTGAAAAATGCGGCTAAATCAAAATATGACGAAACCCAATGGCTGAGCCTGGCCAAACCTTTACGCGATGACCTGCGCGAGAAACAACGTGCAGCGCTTGCTGCATTTGTGGTAGCGGGTCCGGACAGCACCAAACATGAACGCTGGAAAGACACGAACGAACTATATGAATATTTATTGATTGATGTGGAAATGAAGCCCATCAATATGACCTCGCGCATTAAACAGGCCATTTGCAGTTTGCAATTATTTATCGATCGCGTTTTAATGAACCTTGAGCATCCAAACAGCAATCCCCTGCAGCCGGTATTGAAATTGGGCGGAGAGGAAGCGGATGAATGGAAACAATGGCGCCAGATCTACCGCATATGGGAAGCCAACCGTAAAATTTTTCTGTATCCTGAAAATTGGCTGGAGCCGGAACTGCGCGACGATAAATCGCCGTTTTTCAAAGACCTGGAAGCGCAGCTATTGCAAAACGAACTGACGGATGGAAATGTGCAAGATGCGTTTTACAACTATCTCGAAAAACTGGACGGTGTAGCACGACTCGAAGTGGTTGGCCTTTACCACCAGACTGAAAGCGCCACACCGGACGATAAGGCTATTGATACACTCCATGTATTTGCGCGGTCATATCCAAATCCGCATAAATATTTTCATCGCACGCTGGAAGAGAGTGAGTGGAAAGCCTGGGATAAAATGGACATTGACATCGACGGAAATTTGATGGTGCCCGTTATTTTTAACCGGCGCCTGTGTGTATTCTGGTTATTTCTTACACCGAAATCTGAACAAAACGATAGCCTCGACCCCAACAGTACCGTGAATGCACCACTTAAGTTTTATAAGATACAGGTGGCATGGACTGAATTTAAAAATAATAGATGGACTGCTAAGCGGTTGTCTAAACAATATATCGAAACAGACCACCTGGAACTTACAGATTTGCAATGGCGGCAATGGGTAACAGAACCGCTGGCGATACATACCAGCATACAATCAGATGGCAAATTGAGATTACAGGTTAGAGGCTATTACGGCTGGTCCTTTGCCAGGGACGAAAAAGATTATAGCGGAGCAGCTTTTCTTTTTACGGACATCAACAATGAGCCTTCAATAGATTTTTTTACGGGCCCGGTGAGTGCATTAAATAATCTTGATAAAACTTACCCTTATATCAATCCAAAAAATACCACGCTCAATGAAATGATGTTGCAGGAAAATGATTCGGAAAAAGTATTGTACTACGATAAAAGTTATCATTACACGACCAATGAACGTACATGGGATGCTGGTGACTCAGTAAAAATATTAACCAATACCGGCGAGGGGAAATTCCGGCTGGTTACTTCCGCTTACTACACAGGCAATCCGTTATCTGAACAGTTTTTCTTCCAGGATGCAAAGAATACTTTTTATGCAGAACACAAAAAAGTTCCCATCCGGAATTTCTGGAAAATCAAAGAAAATATTTCTATTGGTTCATGGACGCGTGCCATTGCAGAGACTTATCCCGGCATATATCCCGCGCCACCAGAACCCATCAATCCGCTCAATGATCCGGAATATTATTTTTCAAGGGCAAAGCAGGATCAAAATGCACTGGTAAAATCATCATTCGTATCGCAGGGAAGGAAGGTAGTCGTGACAAATAATAACCTGCATATTTTAAGAGATGCAGATGTGAATCAACAGGCGGCTGCCCAGGTAGCCAGGGAAAATGCATTGGCCAGCAATATTATTTTTACCAAAAGCGCTGCGCAGTATGATTATTTAAATTCTTCCCTTGGGTACACGATGGCCGCTTACCATATGGAAGACCGGTTTACATTTTCCACTTTTTATCATGCTCATGTAAAAACATTTATAAAAGCATTGAACCGGGATGGTGTAAAAGGATTGCTGAAGCGGAGTGTGGAAATACAACCCGACACCATCAATTTTGGAAGTGCATCAGTATACGCGCCGCTGCTGGTAACGACGCCCTATCCAACAAGTGAAGTTGATTTTGCGTTTGGTGGTGCTTACGCGCAATACAACTGGGAATTATTTTTTCATGTGCCCATGACCATTGCATGCAGGCTCAGTACTGATCAACGTTTTGAAGAGGCACGCGACTGGTTTCATTACATTTTTGATCCTACACAAAGCACCGGCGGCGACAAAGAACGCTTCTGGCAATTTCTGCCTTTTTGGAAAGAAGCTCAAAATAAAATTGAAACGCTCGACGACCTGCTGAGAAATGAAGCGGAGCTTTCTGTGCAAATTGATAAATGGATGGAAAATCCTTTTCAGCCACATGTAATTGCACGCATGCGCATCAGTGCTTACATGAGAAATGTGGTCATGAAATATATTGATAACTTAATAGCCTGGGGCGATCAACTGTTCCGGCGGGATACCATTGAAGCGATTAACGAAGCAACCAACCTGTACATTTTGGCCGCTAATATACTTGGAGAAAAACCGCAACAAATACCACCGCGTGCATCGCATGCTGATTATACTTTTGATGAAATAAAAGATAAGCTGGATGATTTTTCGAACGCATTGGTTGATATAGAAACATTTATTGCACCATCAGGCCCGGCTGCCAGCGGCACCAACAATGGCAGTGGCGCAGCATTGGGAAAAATGTTTTATTTCTGTGTTCCCAGGAATGATTACATATTGTCTTATTGGGATACGGTAGCAGATCGATTGTTTAAAATAAGAAACAGCATGAACATCGAGGGTGTTGTACGAACCCTTCCACTTTTTGAACCACCTATCGATCCGGGTATGCTGGTACGTGCTGCCGCAGCAGGTATGGATCTCAGCAGCATCCTCAGCGATCTTAATGCAGGGCAGCCCGCTTATCGTTTTTCATTTATGCTCCAAAAAGCAAATGAACTTTGTAACGAAGTAAAATCATTGGGCAGTGCTTTACTGCAGGCGCTTGAAAAACGTGATGCTGAAGCGATGTCTTTGTTACGCTCTGCACATGAACAGAACCTGTTGAAGGCTGTGCTGACTATGAAAGAAAGGGCAGTAGATGACGCAAATACTTCGTTGGAATCTGTAAAAATATCGCAGGCAATTATACAGGCAAAGTATGACTACTATCAAAGCCGCACTTTTATGAATGCCAACGAGCAGTCGCACTTGAATATGCTGCAGATAGGCATGGTAATGTCGATGGTACAGGGCGAGCTGGAAGCAATAGGATCATCACTGGCGGTTGTTCCAAACGTAAAAATCGGCGCGCCCACCAGCGCGGGTGCAACTTTTGGAGGCGAAAATCTTGGCCAGATGATGCGTGCCATCAGTCAGCAATTGGGTATTGCAGCCGCTGCCAATAACACAACCGGGCAAATGGCTTCTGCATTAGGAAGTTATAACCGGCGGATGGATGAATGGACCTTCCAGGCGGCGACTGCAAAAAAAGAAATTGACCAGGCGGAGAAGCAGGCGCTTTCTGCTGAAATAAAGCTTGCCATGGCGGCAAAAGATGTCGGCAATCATAAATTGCGAATGGACAATGCTGCAGAAGAAGAGGGTTTTATGCGGAGTAAATTTACCAATCAGCAGTTGTATGAATGGATGATTGGACAGCTGGCCACCGTTTATTTTCAAAGCTACCAGCTTGTTTTTGACCTTGCGAAAAAAGCGGAACGCTGCTACCAGTATGAACTTGGTTTGTACAACCAAACTTCTTTTATTCAGTTTGGTTATTGGGATAGCCTGAAGAAAGGTTTACTGAGTGCAGAGAAGATGCAATATGATCTGCGGCGAATGGAGACAGCTTATTACGACGCAAATAAGCGGGAGTTGGAGTTAAGTAAAAATATTTCTGTGGTATTCACAAACCCGCAGGCATTATTGGATCTGAGGCAAACGGGTACGTGTACATTCAGCATTCCGGAAGCGTTGTTTGATTTGGATTTCCAGGGCCATTATTTTCGCAGAATAAAATCAGTGGCCATCAGTATCCCTTGTATTGCTGGTCCATACACCACTATTTCAGGTATGCTTAGGTTGCAATCGCACACGTTGCGGCTTACCACTTCTACTTCGCCTGCTTACCAAAGTGATGACTATGGTGCTGATCTTCGTTTCAGGCACATTACCTCGCCGGTTGCACCGATAGGTACAAGTACAGCACAAAATGATGCTGGTGTTTTTGAAATGAATTTCAGGGATGAGCGCTATCTTCCTTTTGAAGGTTGCGGCGCTATCAGCACCTGGTCTTTTTCATTGAATGAAGACCCTGATTTCAGGATGTTCGATTACGATACCATTTCAGACGTAATCATTAATATTAAATACACAGCACGGGAAGACGCAGGATCTTTCAGGAACGACGTTAGTACGTATCTTAAAGGTTTGCTGGCAAATACTGCAGCCCCGCTTGCCGGCAATGGTTTATTGTTATGGCGTATGTTCAGCCTGAAACAGGAGTTTTCAACTGAATGGTTTAATATGCTGCATCCGGCAAGTGGTGCGCAGCAATCGGTTTTTTTAATAGACAACAATCGGTTCCCTTATTTTGCGCAAACCAGGAATATACAGGTTAAAACACTGCATGTGTATGGAATTCTTAACACAGCAGATGATTATACGATAACCGTCACCGCTGCATCCGGCACTGGTACGAAGCAAACACTTTTATTGACCACCGGAGATCAATACCACGATAGTAAAGATGTATCAGCTGTGACGTTTGATCCCGGGCAATACACTATCAGTATAACACGGTCAGGATCCGCTACAGTGGCCGATACTGATATGAAAGATTTGATGGTGGTTTTTGAATACCAGTTTCAATGAGTTGAATAGAATTTTGAACCATGGACGTAGAATATTTTTTATACTTTTTAGATCATTCAATTAACATTGAGACGATATACGAAGGCGTTGCTTCACAATTGTTGAACTTCACGATGTTTTTTTGAGCGGGGGGACAGGGAACATCAAGAACTGACATTGAAATAAGGACAAAGCCCGCAAAGAATGTTTTGCGGGCTTTTTATTTGTAACGCATATTCATTTTACCGAATCAGTTTGCGGTGGCCGTTGCGATTCAGGCAGTTTATCCTTTGCCGCTGTTTTGCAAAATAGTTTACAT
>JBDUAY010000418.1:0-5160 GCA_040004415.1 Bacteroidota bacterium
GCGTCGCACCCTTGTGCGTTATAACTTTACTGAAATTCAGGTTTATACATTAATCACCAGCTCATAGCTCAAAGCTGTTCATCCATGCGTACACCCTTACAAAAAGACGAGAAAGTTTTACTGGTAACCCATACCAGCTGGACCTCCATGATTTTGCCTGCCTTCATCATGCTGGCGGCCATCGTTGGCTCATTCTTCATAGGTTTTTTTATTCATTATGGATGGATACTTGCGGTGCTGGGCATCATCGTTTTTGTGGTAAAATATTTTCAGTGGCAGGCATATACATGGGTAGTCACCAATCAGCGGGTGATAGATGAAACTGGTTTGTTCAGTCATTTTGCAAAAGAAAGTCCGTTGGAGAAAATCAACAATGTTTCGTACAACCAGAATTTTTTAGGCCATATTTTTAATTATGGTAATGTAGAAATACAAACTGCCGCACAGGTCGGCGCTACTGTTTACGATAAGGTAAATAATCCCAAACGGTTAAAGGAAACCGTTACACAGGCACAAACTGATTTCGAAAATCAAAAAGGCATGCGGCAGGCCACCCAAATCGCCACCGCCATGGGATTGGCGAATAAAAACACATCATCATCACATAGTATGACAGCTGAACTGGAGAAGTTATTTGAGTTAAAACAAAAAGGCGTGCTAAGCGACGAGGAATATATTAAAGCAAAGAACAAACTGATTGGCTAAAGAAAGCGGTTAGCTTTTAACAATTGTCAAATGAATAGCCTTTTGAGGAAAATACAATTGGCATCCTGGACCGGGATCAAAATGAAGAAACGGATTTCTACGGTCCCCGAAATCAACAATCAATACATGAGCAATCAGGCGTTTCTCAATTGTCTGCCTTTTTCCTTGCCGGTTTCTTTTCTTCTGCGTCTCTTTTTTTAGCGTTTTCAATATTTTTTTCCGATTGCTCCATTAACTTTTTCTCATCATTGTTTCCGTTCGCATCTTTAATCGTTGCTTCTTGCGGAAACTCGCCATTTTTTAATTTAAAGTTGAAGACCTTATCCACATGTACCCATTGGCCATTTTCCCATTTAAAACCTTCAAAATCCCCGTCAGGTATATACGTATCTTTTTTGCCGGGTTCTTCCGTTTCAGATATAAGGTGATCATAAATAATCATATCCATTTCCGGGTTATAATTAAACACGGTACGGGCCTCTTTTTTATATTCAATATCAAACCTGTTTAAAACAGGCTTAACCCTGGTCGTATCGTCTTTGAACGTTATCATAGGTCCGCCAAAAACAGGTTCGCCGGTCTGGTCATCAAAACTCATTACTTCCATCCATTTGCGGTTACTGCTCACGGTATAATCGTCAAAACCAAGCAGGGTGTAATATTTTTTACCATTGAATGTTTTTTGAACGATGCGGTAATAAATAGCACCGATCCAATTCTTACGGGTTCTTAAAGAATCCCCTGGTTTTGCCGTAAACATAGATGCATCAAACAATGGATATAATTTAAGGGATCCATCGGGTGTTTTCATTTGAATAGCACCTTTCTGGTAATACATATAATCATCTTTCTTTAACTGCCAGGTAAAAATGCGGAAAGTACTGTCTTGCGGATACAATTTAGAAACAGTAGGCAAAGAATCGAAAGGATAGAAAAATGAGTTGCTGATTTTTAACGTTCGCACAAATGTTTTTACAAACTGGCTATCCGAAAAAAAACGCTTGCCTGCCGTTATACCGTTGATCATGCTATCCGCGTATATTTTCAATGAATCCTCTTTTTTCGCGAATTGTTTCTTATCAGTGCTGTTGAATTTTTGCGCGCTGACGGTGTTAACCAGCAGCAAAGAAATAAATGTTACAAGGCAAAAAAGAAATTTGTTCATGAGCTGATAATGAATAGCGAAGTTACGATAAAGCTTTTCAACCCTTCAACGCAAATGCAGCTGATAAATTTCATTTGACAGGCAAGGCTTGTGCAAATTTTAACAGGGTGTTAAATGTAAGGTCGATGGCAGGGTGGGGCATAGGAAGATCAGGCTGGGTAGTTGTTAAAAATACGGCGTGCATGCCCGTGTTGCGGGCAAATTCCATATCACTGATATTGTTACCCACCATAACAGATTTGCTGAAGTCAACACCCGGTAAATCTGCTTTTGCCTTCAGTGCCATACCAGAATGCGGTTTTCTTTCCGGATGGCTGTTATCGGGCGAAGTTGCATAATAAATAGCATCAATTCTGCCGCCGGCGGCCTCTACATCCTGCAGCATTTTATTATGTATCTGCATCAGATCCAATTCACTCATTAATCCTTTGCCAACGCCACGCTGATTGGTTACAATAACTATATTGGAAAAAACAGCATTGAATGTTTTCATGGCATCCAAAACGCCATCGTAAAATTTAAACTCAGCAACTGTAAAAATATAGCTGCCCACCTTGTCATGATTTAATACGCCATCCCGGTCAAGAAATAATGTCCAGCGCTTATCGATGCTATTCAGATCCAACATTCATTCGTATTTTAATAAATTGCCATAATTTGATGGAATCAGGAATTTGGCCTTTATTGGAAGAAGTGCAAATTTGTAAGCTATTTTTTTTGATCCCGATGGCTGACTTCAATTCCTAATTCCGGATAATTAACTTTCTAATTCCTTCGTCTCAAGCTGTGCCCGCGCTAAATCTTCCGGTATGCCGATATCTATAAAATAAGAATCCTGCACACAGCCGTACATGGGCATCGCAGAAAAAAAAACTTCTAAATAATCTTTCTCAAAAGAAAACTTAGCGGGCCTTTTCTGTTGCCTGAATCTTCCGGTATTTAATATGTATACGCCGCCGTTAATTAATCCTTCAGCATAATGTTGTTTTTCTTTAAAACTTTTAATGCGATCATCTTCTTCAATTTCTACTACCCCATACCGTTCAAAATCTTTCATCGGTTTTAATGAAAGCGTACAGGCCGAGGCACTTCTTTTGTGAAAAAGAACCAAAGCTTCCAGGTTCACTTTAAAGAGGGTATCTCCGTTTAGAATAAGGGTGTCTTTTCCCTTAACCTTCTCAATTGCCAATTGAATAGCACCGCCTGTTCCCAGGGGCTCATTTTCAATAGCAAACTCAACCGGCAGCGCAGGGTAATTCTCCTTTAGCCAGGCACTGATTACTTCGTGTTTATAACCAAGCGAAAAAATAAATTTTTCAATTCCCTGTTGTTTGTAGTAATCAATAATATACGAAAGAAAGGGCCTGCCGTTGACCGGTGCCATACATTTGGGTAAATCTGGTACAGCGGGTTTCAACCTGGTTCCTAAACCTCCTGCCAGAATAATTGCTTCTTTAATTTCCATAAATTTTAAAAACCCTTTCGGGCATGCCCGTCATTAAGATCGGGATTGTGGAGTGAAATATCGTTCTTCTACCAACTCGCAAATAATATGGCCAATCATTATATGGCTTTCCTGTATGCGCGGGGTGTTGTGGGAAGGTACATCAAATAAATAATCGCTCAGCTCTTTCATTTTTCCACCGCCGGCACCAGTGAAACCGACTGTAATAACCCCCTTGTCGCGGGCTGTTTCAAATGCTTTTACAATATTGACTGAATTACCTGACGTTGACAAACCAATTAAAACATCTCCTTTGTGCGCCAGTCCTTTTACCAGGCGTGCGTAAATTACATCATAGCTGTAATCGTTGGCAACGGCGGTAAGATAAGATGTGTTGCAATGTAACGCTTCTGCTGGTAAAGCATCCCGATCGAGGTAAAAACGACCGCTGAATTCTGCTGCCAGGTGTTGTGCATCAGCTGCACTGCCGCCATTTCCACAAAAATAAATGCGGTGATTGTCTTTTAACGCAGCAACCGCTACATCGGTAATTTTATCAATGTTATTGAGCATTCGCTCGTCTGCCAAAATTTTATTCTTAACAGCAACCGATTCTTCAATTATACGCTTTATTTTTTCCATTGTTTAAATAATCTGCAAATATAGGTATCGGCCATCAGGAACCAGCCTGCAAATGAAATTGGGTATCTGGTTTTAAGTTGAAAGACCCAATAAGTATGGACTGTTTTAAAGCCAAATTTCACCCCCTCCATACCAAATTCCTGTTAAATTAGATGGTCCAGGTAGTCAGCCCATGTTCGGTAAACCGGTACGACTGGCAATAACCGCCAAATTGTTTTAACGCATCCTGCACTTTATATTTACTGATATCCGGGCAATAGAAAATCATAAAACCGCCGCCACCTGCGCCGGATATTTTACCGCCGGTAGCACCAGCTTTTTTCGCGCATTCATATATCTCTTCCATTAAACTATTGCTGATGCCTTCTGCCATTTGCCGCTTTTGTTGAAAACCAAAATCAAGTATCTCACCAATTTCATGCAGCCGTCCTTTCAATAAGGCTTCCTTCATCATTTGTGCCTGCTGTTTCAACTGGTGCATCGCTTCAATTGATTTTGCCTGTTTGTTTACTACATTGCTGCTTTGTTTTTCAATAATTTTTGCGCTTTCGCGACTGGTAGCAGTATAATACAATAAAAGATTATTTTCCAGTTCAAACAAATATTGTTGTTTAATGCGTAATGGATTTACAATTACTTTGTCTTCTCCATAAAACTCCATAAAATTTACGCCGCCAAATGTTGCTGCATATTGATCTTGTCTTCCGCCGGCCATCTTTAAATCATTTCTTTCTATCTGGTATGCAAGATGCGCCATGTCATACTCACCCAGTGGCAAACGGAACATTTCTGCAAATGCACCGATCAGCGCAACAACCAGTGTTGATGAAGTTCCCAATCCACTGCCGGCAGGCGCATCAACAAAAGTACTCAGCCGAAAACCAGTCAGCGGCATACCATATTCACGTTGAATTGAATTATAAACACCTTTTAATAAGTCAAGCGTGCCATCAACCGGTAACTCGCTCATCCATTCATATCTTTTTTCTTCCCTGCGGTCAAGCGCCTGCAATATGATTGCGTTTTCCTGCAGGGGTTCTATATTGGCATATGCATATAAGCTTACGGTAGCATTTAAAATAGCGCCACCGTAAAGATCGCTGTACGGGCTAACATCTGTGCCGCCGCCCGCAAGACCAATACGTAAAGGAGCTTTGCTTCTGTAAATCATAGAAAGATTTCTGATTTTGAGATTTGGAATTTC
>JBDUAY010000419.1:0-5145 GCA_040004415.1 Bacteroidota bacterium
ACCTGGAACAGCGCCTATGAAAATATTGAAAAAGATTATTTTCACAATGCAGTAGGCGGCGACAACGTAATCATCATTGACGCAGTAAAATGTATGGTACATGTTCCCAAAAACAAACTTGTTTTATTGCAGGGCCTGGAAGATTTTATAATTGTTGATACAGATGATGTTTTGCTCATTTGCAAAAAAGAAAAAGAACAACAGATAAAAGATTATGTGGCGGAAGTGAAAAGAAATAAAGGGGATAAGTATTTGTAGATTTCAGGAATTAGGAATTTGTTATTGGGCCTTTATTGGAAAATTGTTTAAAAAGGCTTTTCGGCAGAAGGATCATTCCGGGTTCTTAAACAGCGGGTAAAAATTAAAACGAATGTTCAAAAAACTCCGCACCGTTATTTATAAAGTGAATGACCTCCATGCTGCCAAAGAGTGGTATATAAAAGCAACCGGGAAGCATCCTTATTTTGATCAGCCTTTTTATGCAGGCTTTGACATTGACGGTTGCGAACTGGGGCTTGACCCTGATATGAGCAATACTGTTTCCGGTAATCAATCCGTTGCTTACTGGAGCGTGGATATGCTGGAAGATGTAATAAAAAAATTGGCTGAACAGGGCGCTGTTGTAATTCAACCCAAAACAAATGTTGGTGGTGAAATACATGTGGCCGTTGTTAAAGATCCGTTTGGTAATCATATCGGTTTAATAGAAGGTGCATAAAAGAGCTTAAAGACATATATCATTAATAAAACCCATGTAACCGCATGGGTTTTTCATTTACGGCTAATGGAAGTAATGGTTTGACTTAATTAATATAATCTTTCTTACATTAGACATAGAATATTAAAACTATGGCTCAATTATCGCCCGGCAACATTTTGTTTTTAGATATAGAAACGGCATCTCAGCAATCTTCTTTTGATGAACTGACAGAGGAATGGAAAACGTTATGGAAAAAGAAATCAGAAGTACTGTTGCGTAACAAAGAGTTGGAAACACCCGAAAGTATATATGGGCGTGCGGCGATATACGCAGAATTCGGGAAAATAATTTGTATCAGCTGCGGCGTGTTACAGGGTAGTGGTGCGGATAGAAAAATTATATTGAAATCTTTTTGTTGTGATGATGAAAAGACATTGCTGCAGGATTTTAACGAAATGATGAATAAATGGGGAACAGATCCCGGGAAATATTTATGTGCACACAATGGTAAAGAATTCGATTTTCCTTATTTGTGCAGACGAATGACGGTTCATAATGTTGATATTCCACCACTGCTGCACCTGGCGGGTAAAAAGCCCTGGGAAGTAAACCACCTGGATACCATGGAGCTATGGAAATTTGGAGATTTTAAAAGCTATACCAGTTTAAACTTATTGGCATATACGTTAGGCGTGCCAACGCCCAAAGATGATATTGACGGCAGCATGGTGGGTGAAGTATATTGGAAAGAAAAAGATCTTGCGCGCATCGTCACCTATTGCCAGAAAGATGTAATAACAGTTGCGCAGGTTTACTTGCGCCTGCGCGGGGATCAACTGATAAAAAATGAAAACATCGAAATAAAAAGTTGACTGAAATCCGCATCCGGTTGTCAATGGATCTTCCATTAAATAAATGATAAGACGAGCCCTGAAGAGAAAAAATATGTTAGCGATGAGTGCAGCCCATCACCACATGCACGTTGACAACGCAAATAAATACATCATGCAAAGAACAAATTATTCATCCGGTGCCAAATGGGAATCTATTGTAGGTTATAGCCGCGCTGTTAAAGTGGGTAATACTATTGAAGTAACCGGAACCGTAGCTGTTGACGATAATGGAAAAACAGTGGGTGTGGGTGACGCCTACGCGCAAGCTTGTTTCGCCATTCAAAAAATAGAAAAAATATTGCAACAGGCAGGTGCTTCTTTAAAAGATGTGATACGCACCCGTATGTTTGTAACTGATATCAGCCGCTGGGAAGAATATGGCAAAGCACACGGAGAATTTTTTAAAGATATCATGCCGTGTACCTCCATGATCGAAGTAAAAGGCCTGATCGATAAAGAATATCTGATAGAAATTGAAGCAACAGCCATTATTTTAAATGTTGCCCAAGCTGTTCGTGAATAAATTTTGAATGCTTCGGGTTCATTCAAACTATAAAATTCAAAATAATTCAAAGTGAATATAGAATCACTGCAGGAATATTGTCTGGCAAAAAACGGCGCAGAAGAAACACTTCCGTTCGGTCCAACCACACTGGTATATAAAGTCGGCGGTAAGGCCTTTTTATTAACCAGTCTTGACGCCGGAGATTTTCGTTTCAATGTAAAATGTGATCCCGATTTGGCCCAGGAACTCAGGGAGCAATACGATTGTGTTCAACCTGGTTACCACATGAATAAAAAACACTGGAACACTATTATGGTAGATGGCTCCGTATCTGTAAAATTATTAAAGCAATGGATCGATCATTCTTACGACCTGGTAGTTGAAAGTTTACCAAAGAAACTACGCGAACAATTCAAATGAGTTGCCGGTTATTTCCACTTCATACTTAATTTGCATATTATTTCAATTTAACTTCTTCCATTGACCAATCTTTCCATTAAAAGTAAACTGCCTGGCGTTGGCACAAGCATTTTTACCGTCATGAGCGCGATGGCGACAGAATATAAAGCCGTAAACCTCGGACAGGGTTTTCCTGATTTCCCGATGAATGAAAAGCTCATTGCGCTGGTAGATGAAGCCATGAAAAACGGACTCAATCAATATGCACCCATGCAGGGATACACACCACTGCGCGAAGTGCTGGCAGAGAAAGTAGAATCATTGTATGAGACGAGGATTAATCCGGATACGCAAATAACGATTACACCTGGAGGTACGTATGCCATTTATACTGCGCTTACTACCGTATTGCAGCCTGGCGATGAAGTAATTGTTTTTGAACCTGCGTACGACAGCTATATTCCTACTATTGAAGTGAATGGGGCTGTACCCGTATTGATCGATTTGCAATTTCCCGGTTATAAAATTGACTGGACAATTGTAAAACAAAAAATAACAGCGAAGACAAGAATGATTATGCTGAATTCGCCGCACAATCCAACCGGTTCCGTGTTAAGCGAAGATGATATTCTGCAATTGCGTTCAATTGTAAAAGATACCAACATCATTATACTAAGCGATGAAGTATATGAACATTTGATCTTTGATAATATCCTGCATCAGTCTATTTTGCGATATCCTGATTTGTTAGAACGAAGCTTTGTTTGTTTTTCTTTTGGCAAAGTCTATCACTGCACCGGCTGGAAACTGGGCTATTGTGTTTCTTCTGCGACGATGATGCAAGAGTTCAGAAAAGTGCACCAGTTTAATTGTTTTAGTTGCCACACGCCTTCGCAGGTTGGGCTTGCCACATTCCTTAACAATAAAGAAGCGTATTTATCACTGGGCAGTTTTCTGCAAGCGAAGCGCGATTATTTTCAACAGTTGATGCAGGCAACAAAGTTTACACCCTTGCCCAGTTACGGCAGTTATTTTCAATGTTACAAATATGATCGCATCAGTGATGAAGCTGATAAAGATTTAGCCATCCGCATTACAAAAGAATATGGCATTGCCACGATTCCTGTTTCTGCATTTTATAAAGCCGGAACAGATAATAAAGTGATCCGTTTTTGTTTTGCCAAGAAAAAAGAAACGATTGATGCCGCTGTTGATAGATTGCGTCTTGTTTGATTTTGGCCACAGATTCGCAGGTTTATAAAGATTATTGGGAATAATTTTTCATTGCATTATTCTACATAAAAAATCTGTGGTATTAATATATCTGCATCTGTTGCTCTTCAAATAATGAAAATAACACTACACCAAAAATATCACGGTATACTTTATATGCTGCTGGCGGCACTTGGCTTTTCAATTATGGGTGGTGCCGCCAAATTATTAAAGGGAAGCTTTAATGCGGGTCAGCTGGTATTTTATAGAAACCTCACAGGACTTATTGTTTTACTTATAGGTTTTGCTGTTAAGCCCCCAATTAATCCTGGCGGCAAATTAAGATGGTTGATCTTTCGTGGTGTAATGGGCACAATAGCGTTATACACTTTACTATATTGTATTCTGCACCTTCCATTGGGCACTGCTATGACCTATAATCTTACTTCAGCAATTTTCATTGCCGTGTTTTCATTTTTTCTTTTTAAGGAATATCATGGTAAAGAAGTTTTACTGGCTTTGCTGCTTGGTTTTGCCGGTATGATACTCGTGTACAAACCTTCTATGTCCCTGCACTGGCATTATCATGTGGCAGGATTAATCTCAGGCATTGCTTCAGCTATTGCTTATATCACCGTTGGCCGGTTGAACAAATATTATGATGCAAGGGTTATTGTTTCTGCATTTATGATCAGTGGCGTAGTGTTTCCATCTGTAAGCATGTTGATACAACACGCGGGGAATTATAAACCGGATGAAATTTTTCTAGTTGCGTTTAAATGGCCGCGGGCAATCGAGTGGTTTTATATCATTTTATTAGGACTGGCAGCTTTATTCGGGCAATATTTTGTAACGAAAGCGTATGGTGCAGACAAAGCAGGTATTGTATCAGCAGTTAGTTACGCCAATATTGTATTTTCTGTTTTTATCGGAATGATGCTCGGTGATTCGTTTCCGGATGCTATGTCATTATCCGGAATTAGTTGCATCATCGTAAGCGGTATTATTATTTCAATCGTTAAAAAAAGAGCAAGTTGAATTCTACGTTGCTTAATAATGCAGACGGCATACTTTATATTCGAAATATTAATTTTTAAACGGATGCAAAAAAACAAAATAAAAATACTGGCGGTATCAGGCAGTCTCCGCGCCAACTCATCCAATGCCATTATTTTACAGGCCATTGAAAAGTTAATGCCGGGACAAGTTGAATTTTTTATTTACAAGGGCATCGGCGATCTTCCACATTTTGATGATGCGGAAAACATACCCATCACCGTTAGCGTTTGGAGAAAACATTTGCAAGATGCGGATGCCGTGTTGATATGCAGCCCGGAATATGCTTTTGGCGTACCCGGCAGTTTAAAAAATGCACTCGACTGGACAGTCGGATCCGGTGAACTGGTAAACAAACCATTGGCTTTAATTACGGCTTC
>JBDUAY010000420.1:0-5133 GCA_040004415.1 Bacteroidota bacterium
GAACCAACAATAACTACATCGTATTGTTTGGGTTGTTTTTTAATATTCAATTGTCCCATGCGGCAATTTTATTTCTGAGGTTATTGAAAGAATAAATGTAACCAAATAAACGATTACTGCTACATGAAAATTTATTATCGGTCAACAGCTTTGACAACAAATGGCAGGTAGCTGGTAGTGAGTAGGAGTTCTCTGAACCATCGTTTATTTTATCTGAGATATTGTTAAGTGTTAAAATAATCATCTTTGCACAGAGCCCCACTCACCTTCAGCCTCTTACTATCCGCAGTATTTGTGGCATAGAATTTAAACATATACAGTAAAACAATCTATTATGGCTACCAATATAATTGAACTTTTGCAGCAAGCGCTTAATAGCAAACCATTACAAAAAGTAAGTCCTAATACACAGGAAGTAGATAAGGCTGCGGCCGACACCAGCAATGCCAGCAAGCTACTACAGGCTGTTATTTCGGCTGTGTTGACTGGTATATATAAAATTACCAGGACGCATGAGGGTGCAGCACAAATTCTCGGGGGAAATATATCTACAACATGGGGAGATTTGCTCTTTGCCGATAACAGGGAAGCATTGATCTCACGTATTGTTACATATGGTGTTTCCAGTCCATCGTCTGTAGAGGGCGAAATAGAACTTGCTGGTACAGAAGCCGCCAATATCATTAAAACAAATGCTGGCGGAACAAAGACTGCAACGGAAGATGATGTCATTGCTTACATGAAGGAGCAAAGAAATAATATCCTGCATTATTTACCCGCAGCACTTCAGTTGGGCGCTTTGCTGGATGATGATACCCTGGATGATCATACACATAAGATGGATGGGCCGATGTCAGGCCTGATGCATACGATTGAAAAGGTCTTTTCAGGTACACCACCGGCAGAAGAAACAAAGAAATCTGATGCCTGATTTTTCATTGCTACATGCCTGAAAAATTCACCCGTCTAAATAATTTTAATAAAGTTAAGGAGGCAACTGCCTCCTTTTTTGTTTACAAGCTATGGTGCCACAATGCAGATCGTTAATTGATTAAAGATGTATTTTACCTGGAAACTATCCATCCTTTTTAGGCGACGTGTTTGGATGGATGGTTCCAAATACTGAATCACAAATTCCCGTGCTTTCAACCTTTCAACTCTTCAACTTTCTGGTTATCTTTGCGCCCGCATGAAAGCAAGAACATTAAAAAAAGATAAAGTAAATATTATTACGCTGGGCTGCAGTAAAAACATGGTTGACAGCGAAGTTTTAAGCGGGCAGCTGCTGGCCAATGAAATTAACGTGGTCCATGAGAATAAAAAACTGGATCATAATATCGTGGTTGTAAATACGTGCGGATTTATTGATAAGGCCAAAGAAGAAAGCATTAATACGATTCTTGATCAGCTTGAATTAAAACGCAGGGGCCGCCTGGATAAGGTATATGTTACCGGGTGCCTGAGCCAGCGTTACCGCGATGATTTACAAAATGAAATGCCGGATGTGGATGCATGGTTCGGCACACTGGAACTACCGTTAATACTAAAACAGTTTGACGCCGATTACAAAACGGAATTATTGGGCGAACGGCTATTATCTACTCCGCAGCATTATGCCTACCTGAAAATTTCTGAAGGTTGCAACCGCACCTGTTCTTTTTGTGCCATTCCGTTGATGCGTGGTCAGCACATAAGCAAACCAATGGAAGAATTGGTAAAAGAAGCAGAGCACCTTGTAAAAAAAGGCGTGAAGGAAATTATGCTGATTGCACAGGAACTTACTTACTACGGGCTTGATATTTATAAAAAAAGAATGCTCGGTGATTTAATGAATCGCCTTGCAGATATTAAAGGCCTGGAATGGATCAGACTTCATTATGCCTATCCTTCAAAATTTCCATTAGAAGTTTTGGATGTGATTCGCGAACGGGAGAATATTTGTAATTACCTTGATATGCCGCTGCAACATGCCAGCGATAATATGCTAAAGGCGATGCATAGAAATATTACCCAGGCAGAAATGAAAGAGCTGCTGGCAGCCGTGCGTGAAAAAGTACCGGGTATCTGTTTGCGTACTACTTTAATTGCAGGTTTCCCCGGAGAAACGCAAGATGATGTGGAGGAGATAAAACAATTTTTACAGGAGCAGCGGTTCGACAGGGTGGGCATTTTTCAATATTCACACGAAGAAAATACTTCTGCACATGTATTGGCGGATAATGTTCCCCCAGATGAAAAAGAACGTCGTGCGCAGGAAATAATGGAAGTGCAGCAGGAAATTTCGCTGGAGAAAAACCAGGAAAAAGTTGGAAAGGTTTTTAAAGTCCTCATCGATAAAAAAGAAGCGGGCCGCTATCTTGGTCGCACAGAATTTGATTCAGTAGAAGTAGACAATGAAGTGGTCATAAAAAGTACGGTAAAACTTCCTGTTGGCGATTTTGTGAATGTGAAAATTACAAAAGCGTATGATTATGATCTGGAAGGCGAAGTTGTTTAAATCAATAGCTTATGTCTTTCATATTCGTAACTTTATCGTGGGCACACGCACAGGTCCGCACCCTACTCACTTCTCAGGGATTTCACCGGATTAGCAACAGCCGCTTTTATTGCCTGGTAACTTACCGTAAGCAATGTAATCAGTAAAGCGGCAACACCTGTTACTGCAAATATCCACCAGGATAATGAAGTGCGGTATACATAATTCTGTAACCATCCGTTCATAAAATAAACAGCAATTGGAACAGAGATGAGCAATGATATCGCAATCAATTGCAGAAATTCCCTGGATAGCAATTGCCAGATACTTAGAACGGATGCACCCAATACTTTTCTCACACCTATTTCTTTTGTACGCTGCTCAGCGATAAAGGATGCCAGTCCAAACATTCCAAGACAGGAAATCAAAATAGCAAAGACGGCGAACACGCTTGCCAGGCGTCCAACCTGTTCCTCACCTGTAAATTTCCTGTTGTACGTTTCATCCGTAAACTGGTATTCAAATGGAACGCCGGGATTGTACTTTTTAAATACAGGCGCTATTTTATTCAATGCATTGCTGATAGTTGAAGAAGGATTGATGCGCATGGTGATTACATGTATACGCGAATTCGGCGACAGCGTGAAGAAGACGGGTTCTACCGGCATATAAGGCGATTCCATGACCATATCTTTCACAACGCCGATTATTGGATTTTCACGCCCATGCCAACGAATGGTTTTGCCTACGGGGCTTTTCAGGCCTGTAAACCGTACAGCCGCTTCATTTAATATAAATGCACCACTGTCTGCAGGATAATCTTTTGAAAAATCACGTCCATCGGTCACCGACCAGCCAATTGTTTTTCCAAATTCCTGGTTCACAAACAGTGTCCCTATAATGGGTACTGAATTGGGATCACGGCCTTCCCAATCATAACCAATCATACTGTTTTGTACCGCTGTAGACGGGCTTGAAGATGCCGCAATACTTTTTACCACACCGGTTTTTAATAAGTCATTCTGCAGTATGTCAAATTGTTCTTTTATCGATTCGTTACGCATGTTCACAGTAATAAGTCCTTCGCGTGTATAACCCACAGGCCTGTCTTTTGCAAATTGTATTTGCCTGAAGACAATAATGGTTCCAGTGATCAGCGTAATAGATACGGTAAATTGTATCACCACTAAAACTTTTCTTGCCATCGAACCGGCACGGCCAGTCTTAAATGTGCCTTTTAATACTTTTGATGCCTTAAACCCTGATAAATACAACGCCGGATAGCTGCCGGCGATCAATGCTGTAAAAATGCTGAAGCCAGAGAGAAACCACCAGAATTGCGGTTGTGCATAAGGGATAGACATATTTTTTCCTGCAAGATTGTTAAACCATGAAAGGGCAAGCTGGGCTGCTATTACTGAGATAATCAGTGCGGCAAACGTTACCACTAAAGATTCACCAAGAAACTGTGCAATCAATTGCCTGTGCAAAGAACCCAGCACTTTGCGGATGCCTACTTCACGGGCACGTTTTTCACTTCGGGCAGTGCTAAGGTTCATATAATTGATACAGGCAATCAGCAATACAAAACCACAAATGATTCCGAATAGCCAGATAAACTGCATTCTTCCTGCTACCATTTTACCATTCTCAAATTTGTTATACAGCAGCCATTTGTCCATGGGGTGCAGCATAATTTCTTCCCATGCTCCTTTTATATGTGGCTTGGTAATATCTCTTATTTTAGCGGAGGTTTTGTCAAAGCCTGCATTATCATTTAACTCCATGTAGAGCTGGTAATGATGATCTAACCAGTCATCCTGTAATTGCGTACCAGGATTACCGTTATTGTACCACGACAGCAAAAACTGTGTATTTCCAAAGCTTGAGTTATCAGGAATGTCTTCATAGACACCAGCAACCTTCACCGGCGTTTTATCGCTAAGAAAAATTGTTTGATTAATTGGATCCGCGTCTGCAAAAAGAGCTTTAGCTGCGGACTGGCTAAGCAGGATTGCCGAAGGGTCTTTTAACACATTGAGGCTGCCCTTCAACGGTTTAAAAGTAAACATAGCTGTAAATCCTTCCTGCACCCACATACCTGTTTGTGTAATGATTTTATCGGATTTATCGTCCGTTTTCAAGACCTGGCTGGTTTCCCGTATAAGAGAACTGTTTTTAAAATCGCCCGGGAATGAATTGTTTAAGGCGCCTGCCAGTGGCACGGAAGCGAAGGATTCGGCGGTAGTAGCACCATTGATGGTTTCTATTGACATTGCAATAGCAATCCTTTTATAATTCTTGTGATAGTGATTAAAAGAAAGCTCGTCCCAAATCCACAGGCATATCAGAATCGCAACCGTCATCCCTAAAGCAAGGCCACTCATATTTATAAACGAAGAGGTTTTATTCTTTATAAAGCTTCTCCAGGCAATTTTTAAATGACTTTTCAGCATATTCATGTTTGCAAACGGATAAGTCTGCACAAAATAAAAATACAACTAAGTTATTAGTTAAAGAAAATAATTCGTGGGTTTTTGTGTTGCGATTAGCGCTACCGATTAACATGCATCCGTGATCCTGATCTGTATCAATTAGCGTAAAAAAAAGGGCCATCCATGGAAATGGACGGCCTCAACGATTGCTTGCCTATATGA
>JBDUAY010000068.1:0-17387 GCA_040004415.1 Bacteroidota bacterium
AAAAATTGAAGCAAAATGTGGCTGAATTAATCCTCGCCGAAAACTATTTTAAGGATGCGCATTTATTGAATTTCAGGGAGAAATTATTTATGCTGGAGCACCAGGCAAAACTCAATGAAAGGGTAAAAGCAAACAGCGTCCATATTTCTTTGAGCTTTCATCCGGAGGAGATGCTATCCAAAGAAAAATTACAAGGGATTGCTAAAAGTTATATGGATCAGATTGGTTTTGGCCACCAGCCTTACTTGGTTTACCAGCACCATGATGCAGGACATCCGCACATGCATATTGTGACCACAAATATCACCGTGGAAGGAAAACGGATTGACATGAATAATATTGGCCGGACCCTGTCTGAAAAAGCCCGGAAAGCAATTGACAAAGAATTTAAATTAATTAGCCCGGAAAGTAAAAAGGTGAGCAAGCAATTACAGCAAAAAGAGTCCACCCACAATGAAGCCAAATTAAAGCCAGTCAGCCCTCGAAAAGTGGAATATGGAAAATCGGAAACAAAGGCGGCCATTCAGAAGGTGGTTGACCATGTAATGAATCAGTATAAATACACTTCCCTGGGTGAATACAATGCCGTTCTAAAATTGTACAATGTAATGGCAGACCCCGGCCAAAAGGGTAGCCTAATGCATGAGAAAAAAGGATTGGTGTACCGTGTACTTGATGAGAAGGGAAACAAAATTGGAACACCCATTAAAGCAAGCCAGTTTTACAATCAACCAACCCTAAAAAACCTGGAAATAAAATTCAAACAGAATGAAGTGTTACGAGAGCGTTTTGCGCTTCGCATTAGAAACCAAATAGACCTGGCCATCCTTCGCAACAATACGCTGGAAAATTTGTCGGGTGCATTAAGGTCAGAAGGCATTGGTGTTATGGTGCGACAAACTAACGAGGGTAAAATTTATGGAATGACTTTTATTGATTATAAAAATCAATGTGTGTTTAATGGAAGTAGCTTAGGCAGAAATTATAGTGCCCAGGCCATTCAGGAACGATGCATGATTAAGGCGGAAATTGTTAAACAAGAACAGCCGTTAATCAGTCAAAAAATTAATGGCTCAATAAAAAATAATGTTGATTATAAAAAAGACATTTTAGCTGTTGAAAAAGATGAACGGATTTATCTTAAATACGAGCCGTTTTGAGCTATTGGAAAAGCTAATAAGCAGTGGTGTAAACCAAGGGAGCGTGCCAGACGACTTAACGGAAGAACAGCGATTGAAACGAAAAAAGAAAAAGAGATTGCATTTCTAAGTATTTACCTGATTTGCCAAAATCTAATCTGGAGCTTTGTTATGACTCTATCAATCACGGTGCTGAAGGATGTCAAGAAATGATATGCCTTACCATCGAAATACTAAGTATTAACTCAGCTTGGTTTCTATTATGTAAGCCATATCAACCTACTCAATTATTGCAAGTCTGCGTAATCTTAGCATGGCGCTGTCATTAACTTAATTGCCATCGTTTACTATTAGATGCTATGCGGCATTTTATAAAGAAGGTCTGCTTGTCCAAAAGCTTGAAAGTTTAAACTTTCATACAACCTTTTACCCATTCGTTTATTTTTAAAAACCTGCAGTTCAATCTGCTTAGCCAACTCCTTCGATAATGTCATTAATGTGGTTTGTTCAAATATATTTCCCATGATATTGGTGATTGTTCCGTGTCGAATATTGTTGGTTTACCATTTGATCCATCGAAAGTTTTAAATTTCCCGTCCGCCGTAAATGTTATAAATTTTCCTTTGTTTGCGTCATTTAGTTTCTGCCATTTTTCTTTCCCTGCCTGTGAAAGCGCCGCTTGGTATTGAAATTTTTCAAATTTCCAGCTTCCAGACAGCCTGCCCTTTACAGAAGGGCTTTGCCCGTTGACAAATATAGGCCAGCAAAGGCTAACTGTAATTACAATATGTCTCAAAGTTGTTTCTATAAAGTTGTAAGATTTGTTACCTGTTCCTGGAAGTATACCCATTCAACCAGCAAAAAATATGCTTGATAAAATGCAGGACCAAGGCGTCTTCTTTGACTAAAATTTAATCCAAAAAAATGCCCTGGCAATTAAAAAATATTATTCTTATCTTAAAGAAAATTATTATTCAGAACCCGCTTAAAGGATGAATTGTTCCCCTGCACCAACAGTACGCAAAGGAAAACAAGGCGCCTTACTGAGGGGATTTGTTCATGCTAAGATCAAATTATTCCATGTAGATTACAAATTATTTAGCCATATCCTTTTTGTAAAACTGCAAAACAAAATATATGAATATTTATTACTGCAGAAAAAAGTGTCTCGTGCTAACCATGCTGCTGTATGCAGGTTGCTGTATAAATGCGCAGGAAACAGATTGGAATAAATTTAAAAATGCCAAAGAGAGAGTGGATACCATGCGGAAATATTCCATCAACCTGCTTAAGCTGCAGCGATTGGATGAAGCAGTAATTGTTATCAGCAAAGCCCTCAGTTTTTCAACAAAGGCTTCACTGGATAGTGCTACAGGCGCTAATTTATACCTGCTGGCCAGTGCTTACAGGTACAAAGCAATGTATGATTCTGCCTTCTATTTCCTGGGAAAAGCAAAGGAAATTGGCATTCAAAACAAATTGGTCAATCTTCAGACAACCATTGAGATTGAAGCTTACGGCCTTTACAACAGAATGGGTAAACCAGACTCTGCCGATGCAGTTATTGGCCGTCTGAAAGAAATGTTACCCAATTTGGATAGTAACAGCAGGGAGAGTGGAAAAATTGAAATGTACATTGGCCACAGCGAAAAACACAAAGCCAAATATACCAGCGCACTGGATCATTATTTCAAGGCACTGCACAAATTTATTTATCTAAAAGATTCGGCTAATGAAGGAAATATTTATGTGTCTCTTGCCAATGTGCTGGTGATTACGGGCCAGTTGGACAATGCCCTGAATTATCACCGGCAGGCTGCTGCATTGTTTACCAGATTAAACAGGCGGGTGGAGTTGTTAAATGAATTAGAGAATATCATAGACCTGTATTATACTTCAGGCAGGCTTGATTCTGCGGAAGCATCTGTAAAAAGGGCTTTGGTTATTGCAGAGCAATTCAATGACAAAAGCTCGCAGACATATATCTATTTACATCTTGGAAATATTTATAAAAGGCGGAAAAAATTTCCGGAATCAGAAACCTATCTTTTGAAGGCGCTTGCCATGTCCGGTTCGGTAAACGATGAAACCCTGACACTGGAAATTAACCAGGGCCTGGGTGAAATGTACATGTCAGAAAAGCAATTTGCAAAAGCAACTCCCTATCTTGAAAAACACCTGGCTTTGGCAAAACAAACAAACAACCGCGAGGAAATTACAGAGGCCAGCTGGAATTTATCTGACAATGAATATGCGCTGCATCATTACGCCAAAGCATACGAGTACAAAAATTTATACAGTATTTACAGGGACAGTGCTTTCCAGGAATCTTCTGCAAAGAGTATCGCCGAAATGGAAGCCAAATACCAGGCTGAGAAAAAGGAAAAAGAAATTGCCCTGTTAAAAAAAGATCAGCAGCTCGACAAATTAAGTTTACAGAAACAGGCAAATTTCCGCGCAGGTGCTGTTATTTTTTTACTGCTATTACTGCTGATTGCATTTCTGCTGGTTAACCGTTACAGGATAGCACAACAAACAAAGCGACTGATTGAAATGGAAAAAATGCGCAATGGCCTGGCAAGAGACCTGCACGATGACATTGGATCAACCATTACCAGCATTAATATAATGAGTAGAATGTCTTTACAGCAACCGGCAGGCCAGGATTCAATGATATTTTCCAGCATGCATAAAATTCAGGATCGGTCTGCTGCTATTATGGAAAGCCTGGGTGATATTGTATGGGCTATTAACCCGCAAAATGATACGGTAGAACAAATGATTTGCCGCATGAAAGAATTTACGGAAGAAATACTGGGGCCACAGGGTATTCAGTATACTTTCAATGAAGAAGGTAATCCTGCTTCTCTTGCCCTGGATATAAAAAAGAGAAAGGATTTTTATTTACTGTTTAAAGAAGCCGTTAACAATGCCGCCAAGTACAGCCAGTGTAAAAATCTTTTTATTCAGCTGCGCCAGGAAGCACAATCCCTTTTTCTTTCAGTAAAAGATGATGGTATAGGTTTTGATGAAACGGCCGTTACAAATGGCAATGGTCTTCGTAATATGCGCGAGCGTGCAGCTGCTATGGGCGCAAAAATTAGTATCAACACTGCACCGGGTAAAGGCACCGGTATTTTTGCAGAGGTACCCACCACATGAACAGGGGATGCATAATATGAAAATAATTTGCCTGTTTTGTATATTGTATTTATAAATTTCTTTTATGCAGGTAGCAGTAATAATATACGAGGATAATAACGATTTGAGGGAGACCCTTTCTAATATGGTAACCTTTTCACAGAACTTATTATTACTGGGCAACTTTGCAAGGGCCGGCGACGCTGCTAAGCAGGTGCAGGACTTACGGCCAGACATCATATTGATGGATATTGATATGCCCGGAATAAGTGGAATTGACGCAGTAAAATCGATCCGTTCCGTCAACCAGCTGGTACCCATTATTATGCTTACCGTTTTTGATGACAACAAACATGTGCTGGAATCAATAAAAGCAGGCGCCTCCGGCTATTTATTAAAAAAACACCTGTCACAAAGGCTTATTATATCTATTGAGGAAGCGCTGGCGGGCGAAGTACCCATGTCTCCGGGTATTGCAAGAATGATTATTGCAGGCATGCAGCAAAAGACAGATACCCCGGCGCCCAAAGAACTGCTCACCACAAGGGAAAAACAAATACTCGCCCATCTTTCCAAAGGAAATACCTACAAGGTAATAGCAATGGATTTTACCATCAGTATTGATACGGTACGGTCTCACATAAAAAGCATCTACGAAAAACTGAAGGTTCACAACCAGGCAGAAGCTGTCTCCAAAGCTTTTCAGCAAAAATTATTGTAACTGCGGCCCCGGCACCACATATCCATGTGATATTAGCAATGAAAACAGATAGTGAGCTTTACGCATAAATAAAATGATATGCGTAGCCACCTGCTGGAAAAAAAGTTTACATAACAAAAGTAAAAGGCAGTGCTAATAGCTTCCGCAAAGGCTTGGCTAATGCAATGAGTACGCTCATTTCTGGATAAAAAACGAATACAACCAACAAAAAAAACATATATGAAACAAAAACTAATCGCCGCTACTTTATTGCTTGCGCCACTGTTGCCCTTGCTCAACGGCTGCAAAAAGAGCAGCAACCCGTCACCTGCCCCTCCACAATCGCAATGTGTGCTTACACAAATTGCTGCCCCAATCGCCGGTCCGGATGGTTTACTGACCACTTTTACTTATACAAATAGTAAAATTTCTACAATAACAAATATTGATTCTTCGGGTGGTAATAATAATAATCCTTCTGTAGATGTTTTTGATTATTCCTATGGTACCGATAACAAATTAAAATCAATTAAATGGAGTTTTGACGGCGGCGGCAGTGTTACCTACGCCTATTACACGGATACAAGCTTAGGTGGCGTTATAGTCCCTACTGTTGAGCTCGGTTACTTCCAGGGTAGCTATCTTAAACTTTATTATACCAAAAGGTTTTACAATTCGTTTGGACAGCTTACATCAATTCGGACTGACTCATCTGACGGCGTGCACCTTTTCTATGTTTCCGGCGATACGCTTGTATATCCTAACACAAGCACCCAAAACTACACCAAAATATTTCACCGGTTTGGTAAACTGGGCGGTAATGGCAGTATCAATTACTTTACAGATACTTACACGTTCACCTACGACGACAAGCCATCGCCCAAAGTTTGGCCCGAAGTATCTGGTACGGTAACAGTGTATGTGCGGGGTTTGGATTATTCGTATTTAGAGCCCACCACCAACAATGTAACCGGCGTTTCCTATGTTGATGGTGTTAACAATGGAACAGGAAATTACACGTACACCAATTCTTATACTTACAATAACAGTGGATACCCTTTAACCAAAAATGAAGGTCTTCAGCATCTTGTTTATTATTATGCTTATTCAAATTGCAAATAAAAACAGTAAGCAATACAAATAATGCCAGGCATTGGGCTATGAAGGCAATGGTTCAATCATTAAAAAGGCAGCATTTCCATTGCACTGGTCAACTGCTATAATAGCATTGGGCTAAATACTTATTAAGCAATTCAGTTTGCCAGGATACGGCATTTCAAAATTTTACATCAAAACATCAGTCAAATATGAAAAATATACTATTGTTTATCTGCTTTTCAATTTTTCTGCAATTTCATGCAACTGCACAGAATGTTGGTATTGGCACCACCACGCCATTGGCACGGCTGCATGTTGCCGATAGCAGCGTTTTATTTGCCGCCGCCGGCGATATTCCGGCAAACGCGGGTAATACACCGATTGATGGAACCGGCAGGCGGTTGATGTGGTATGCAGACAAGGCCGCATTCAGGGCAGGTTATGTTGTTGGAGGAGGTTGGGGCAAAAGTTCAATTGGTAATTATTCTTTCGCAGCAGGGTATAATGCATTAGCATCGGGCAAGAGTTCAGTTGCAATGGGCTCAGGCAATACTGCGCTCGCCGATTCTTCTTTTGCAATAGGGTCTGGCAACACGGCGCTCAACCGCAATTCATTTGCCATTGGCAACAAAGCGTTGGCAACAGCCGATTACAGCATAGCCATCGGTCAGAACAACGCAATAGCTTCCGGCAAGTATGCAGTGGCAATGGGTTCGCAGCTGGAGGCTTCCGGCGATTATGCTACAGCGTTAGGGTATTTAAGCGCCGCATCGGGTGAAAGTTCTCTTGCTATGGGCGCATTTACCAAAGCGTCCGGTCTTTATTCAACTGCGATGGGTTATTCCACTACCGCCTACGGAAATTACGCCACGGCCCTTGGTGCATCAACCGATGCGCACGGTTTAAATTCAACCGCAATGGGTTTAAACACTATTGCTTACGGTGATAATTCCACCGCATCGGGTGCAGCCAGTGCTGCATATGGGTTAGCTTCTACAGCATTTGGATATCAAACAACTGCAAATGGGGCTTATTCCACGGCATTAGGATATAAAACAACCGCATTCGGGAATGGGGCTACAACATTTGGATATCAAACAACTGCATATGGGGATGGTTCTACAGCCTTCGGGTATAAAACAACTGCAAATGGGAGTTCTTCTACAGCATTGGGAAATGGAACAGTTGCAAGTGGCGAATATTCTCTGGCCACGGGAATCTTTACTGAAGCATCGGGTAATTTTTCAACCGCAATGGGTACTTCAGTGAGTACAAGCGGGTTTACGGGCAGTTTTATTATTGGTGATGCCAGTACTGCAATAGTTACCCCCTGTTTCAGGATTAATGAATTCCGCGCAAGGTTCGATGGTGGCTATGCCATGTATACCAATGCAGCTACCACCACCGTTGTTTTTATGGTCAATGGCAGCAATGCCTGGAGCTCTATCAGCGACAGCACTAAAAAAGAAGGCTTTAAAAAAGCGGATGGCGAATATGTACTCAACAGTATTGGTAAAATGCGGCTGGGTACATGGAATTATAAATCGCAGGAAGCGGCCAAATTCCGGCACTACGGCGCCATGGCGCAGGAGTTTTACAATGCCTTTGGCAACGATGAGATTGGAAGAATTGGTTGCGATACCTTAATCAACAGCGCCGATATAGACGGTGTAATGATGATTGGCCTGCAGGCCCTGGAGAAAAGAAGCAGCTCACTGGCGAAAGAAAATGAACAACTAAAAGCTGCCAATCTGGCCCTGCAGCAAAAACTGGAAATGGCAGAAACAAAATTTTCACGGCAGCTGGCATCATTTGAAATAAAAATGAATCAAGTTATAGCTGGTGCAGCTAAAAACACGGATGCAAAAACCGTGGGTTCAATAATCAATAGGGTTCTATTACAGCAAATTGCTAAATCATTTATATGAAAAAAATAATACTATGTTTTTTTATAATAGTTTTTCTGTGCCGGCAGTTAGCTGCACAAAACGTGGGCATTGGTACTGCCAACCCATTGGCGCGCTTGCACGTGGCCGATAGCAGTGTTTTGTTTGCTGCCAGTGCAGATATTCCTGCTAACCCTGGCAATACACCTGTTAACGGCCCCGGTAGAAGAATGATGTGGTATGCTGATAAAGGCGCATTTAGGGCAGGCTATGTAAATGGTGTAAACTGGAACAAAGATTCTATAGGATTTTTTTCCTTTGCAGTGGGATATGATACAAAGGCATCAGGTACTAACTCAACTGCAATGGGGTCTGGCTCACTTTCATCTGGCACTAACTCAACAGCCATGGGGGGCGGAACAATAGCCTCAAACGGTTATTCAACCGCAATGGGCTTTACCACAATTGCACTAGGCAGCGCTTCAACCGCAATGGGGTCTGGCTCACTCGCCTCGGGTGTTGTTTCAACCGCCATGGGGAATAACACCATCGCGCAAGGAGATTATTCAACGGCAATGGGGTATGGTTCAAATGCAGCAGGCGCTTATTCAACTGCAATGGGAAATAATACAAAAGCAACCGGCGATTATTCAACCGCATTTGGATTTAAAACAACCGCACCGTCTTATGGTTCAACCGCAATGGGAATTCTTACAACTGCATCAGGAGTTGGTTCAACGGCAATAGGGGATGGAACAACCGCATCAGGAAATAATTCAACCGCAATGGGAGCTAGCACATCCGCATCAGGAGATTATTCAAGCGCAATTGGCAATTTCGTTAATACAAGTGGTTTTAAAGGTAGTTTTATTATAGGCGATAATTCCATTTTTACCCAAACAAACTGCTTCCGGATTAATGAATTCCGCGCAAGGTTCGACGGTGGCTATGCCATGTATACCAATGCAGCTACCACTACCGGAGTTTTTATGGTCAATGGCAGCAACGCCTGGAGCTCCATCAGCGACAGCACTAAAAAGGAGAAATTTAAAAAAACAGATGGCGAATATGTACTCAACAGTATTGCCAAAATGCGGTTGGGCAGTTGGAATTATAAAGCGCAGGAAGCGGCCAAATTCAGGCATTATGGCGCCATGGCGCAGGAGTTTTACAATGCATTCGGCAACGATGGTATTGGAAAAATTGGTTGCGATACCTTAATCAACAGCGCCGACATAGATGGTGTAATGATGATTGGCCTGCAGGCCCTGGAAAAAAGAAGCAGCACTTTAGCCAGAGAAAATGAAACATTGAAAACTTCCAATAACGCCCTTCAAAATAAATTGCTGGAAATGGAAGCAACGCTGGCAGAAATAAAACTATCGGTTCAAAAAATAAATAAACAACCATAGCTATGAGTAATCGTAAACTTTTTCTACAAGCGGTTGCATGGCTGTTTTTTGCACCCGTATTGTTTTGCAGCATTTCTTTACGTGCGCAGCTGGTGATACAAAAAGGCATTACCGTATCCTGCACCGGTAATGCACTGGTAACCCTGAAAGACATTGATCTGGTGGTTAGTGGTGGGCTTTCACAGGCACCAGGCACTGCGCATTTTTTATTTACCGGCAGCGGTAACAATGTAATTGGCGGCACCAACCAGCCTCAGTTTGATATATTTGAAATAACCAAAACCGGCACAGCTGGTATTGCGCTGCAACAGGGCATCAACATTTCAGGCGCTGTACAGTTTACCTCCGGCCTGATTGATCTGAACAGCAATACTATTTTACTGCAGCCTGGTGCGCTCCTCAGCAATGAAAAGGAAAACAGCCGTATAACGGGTAGCAACGGTGGCTATATACAGGCAACAGCTGTCCTCAATTCGCCGGTTGCTGCAAATCCCGGAAACCTGGGCGCCATCATTTCATCTTCGCAAATACTAGGCAGTACCATTGTAAGAAGAGGGCATATTTCGCAAACCAATGCAGCAGGCGGTGGCAGCTCGCTGCTGCGGTATTACGATATTAGTCCCGCGGGCAATACAGCCCTTAATGCCAGCTTACAATTCAATTATTTTGATGCAGAACTGAATGGCATTGATGAAAACAATCTGGTGTTATGGAAAAGCGCCGGCGATGTAAACTGGGTCAATACAGGATATTCTGCAAGAAGTGCCGTGGATAATTATGTGACTCAAACAGGCATAGCTGATTTTTCACGGTTTACGCTTTCAACTTTTAACAATGCCCTTCCGGTATTGTTTTCAATGCAGCAGGTTGAATGCCTCAATGGTGCTGCCGTGATTCGCTGGAAAACAACGCAGGAAGAAAACAATAGCCGGTTCATTCTTCAAAAGAGCGCGGATGGTATTTCCTGGCAGGATATAGGTAGTGTGCCCGGAGCTGGAAACAGCAGCATTGAAAAATCTTACAGCTATACTTATTCGTTCTCACAGAGCGGACAAACATTTTACCGCATCGGCAGTGAAGATTTTAACGGTCGCATACAATATAATAAGGCGATGCTGCTTAATTGCGATGGCAACCGCCAGGCAGTAACGGTTTATCCAAACCCGGTAAGTGATTTGCTATGGGTGGCGGTTACACTTCCTTATCCTTTACTTGCAAAAACAACATTAACTACTACCGAAGGGCGTATCGTACATGTGCAAACCAATAGCCTGCCTGCAGGCAGTTCCGGATTCAGTATTGCTACAAAAAATTTTGCTGCCGGTATGTATCTGCTAACAGTACAAAAGAACGACGGTACCATTTTTAAAAGTATAAAAATTATTAAATACTAACCGAATGCATACAATAGTATAAAAATATTGATGCTTCTTACCTGTTTTTATCTTAAGTGCCCGATGTATTTTTTAACAACAAACAAATAACTGTATGAGAAAGAAAATTTTTTTACTGCGAATAGCAATACTATTATTGCTGGTTGATGCTATTACGTGTAAAGATCTTAGCGCGCAGGTTTTATGGGGCATGACGCCTACTGGTGGCAGCAATAACCTGGGGAATATTTTTTCGTTAAGGACAGATGGAACAAATTTTACCGAACGATATGCATTTTCATCATTTGGCCAAAGCCCGGACGGGCAAAAGATGCTGGATTACGGCGATGGTTTTTTTTATTCGGTTGCTGTAATGCCCTATGGAGGAATTATTTACCGCATGCACCCCGACGGCAGCAGTTACCAGATAATTTATCAATTTCCTAACGTTATTCCTTATGCGGGACTGGTAAAAGGCCCCGATGGATATCTCTATGGCACAGCACGCACAACATCAGGTACTACTTCAAACGGGCTACTGTATAAAATAGGCAATTTTGGCACCGGTTACCAGGAATTACATATTTTTTCAGGTGCAGATGGACGCGCACCTTCCGGAAATCTTCTCTATTATAACGGTAGTTTTTATGGAATAACATATAATGGCGGGACTTCAGATAACGGTGTACTGTATACGATCAAGCCAGATGGTACCGGCTTCTCGGTGATGTTCCAGTTCAATTTTGCAAACGGCCGTATTCCAACGGGTCCACTGGTAGTTATTCCTTCTATACAGGGATCTTATTTTTACGGAACCTGCCAGGAAGGCGGTAACAATGGCTACGGTACACTTTTCCGTATTGGCACCAATGGAAGCAATTACCAGGTACTCTATAATTTTGTAAGTACAATGGGGCGGCCCACAGGTTCCCTGCTCAGGTATGGTTCCCTGCTGTACGGCACAACAAAAAACAACGATGCAAATGGCGGCGTTATATATTTCTATAACGTAGCAAGCGCCTCCGTCAGCGTCATACATTCCTTTTCCAGTGTAATCAATTCTACCGCAGAATACAATCCCAACGGCAGCCTGCTGAATATCAATAACGTATTGTATGGCAGTACAGAAAATGGCGGAAATAATAATAACGGTGTACTGTTCAAGATAAATATGGATGGAACCCTCTACCACGTAATCAGGCAGCAGGACGAACGAAATGGGGCTGAAGCGAGCCTTATTTATTTCAACAGCCAGCTATATGGTACTACTACCGGATCAGCAAACTTGTTGACAAACGGTTCTATCTACCGCCTGAATACAGACGGCAGCAATTACCAGCCGGTACATTCGCTTGGAGGTGCCAATGGTTACACACCCGCCGGTTCGCTTATATATGGCAATGATAGTAGTTTATACGGTATGACCACATCTGGTGGAAGTATGTATAATACCGGCCTTGCATTTAGAATGAAAACAAATGGAACCTCCTACCAAAGCCTTGCCTGGGTAAATGAGGGCAGCCCGCCCTTCAATAACCCGCATGGTTCTTTAGTGCAGGCAAAAGATGGCAGTTTCTATACCATGATACCAGGAAGCTCACCAGAACCCATTGAGGTTCTCAAAGTCAGCACCTCACCAGCCATTAGTTCCCACAATTATTTTCTTTGCGCTGGTCCCAATTGTCCTTCTCAACCTGTTGCGTCCTTTATACAAGGTAAGGACGATTACCTGTATGGCATGTCGCCCAACCCCAACCAGCCTTCCAATTTCGGCAGTATTTTTAAAGTAACAACAGATGGTACCGGATACCAGTTGCTGCATACATTTACGGGCCCAGATGGTGCAACACCCCTGGGTTCCCTGATTCAGGGATCTGATCTGTTGTTATATGGGATGACGCAAAAAGGAGGGGTGGCCGATAAAGGCGTTATTTTCCAAATGAAAGCTGCCGGTACAGGCTATACTATCATTCACGATTTCGGCACCGATAGCCAGGAATTTTATGGAATAAACCCAGTTGGCTCATTACTGGAAGGTATGGACGGATACCTGTATGGCACAACAGCCGGGGTGAGCACTGTAGGGCTGGGAACTATTTTTAAAATAAAAAAAGATGGAACGGGTATCAGCCGGGTAGTTAGATTTAATGGCACCAATGGTGCTTACCCAAAAGGTACTTTGGTACAGGACAAAAAATCAGGCAATCTTTACGGAATGACCTATCAGGGCGGAACTACTGACTTTGGAACAGTTTTCAGCGTGAGGCCCGATGGAACAGGTTTTGCCACTCTGGTAAACTTTAATGGTACCAATGGAAAGTGGCCCGTTGGGGATTTGTTGTTATTGTCGGCCGGCGGGGTGCCTTTGCGCCAGGCAAACGAAGAGAATAACCCTGCTGTTGCAATTGAAAATACCAATGATAACAATGGGTTGAGCATTGCACCCAACCCGGTGCACAATAGGTTTACCATTTATTTTCACAACAGTGCAAAAGCAAACATTGGCACCATCCTAGCCGATACCTATGGCAAGGCCGTCTTCCAAAATAACGTTACGGGTGCACCGGTAAGTTATAGCCGGCAAATTGATATGACAGGATTACCAGCGGGTATTTATTTTCTGAGCGCTGTTGTTTCTAATAAACAATTCACCAAAAAAATAATAAAACAATAAGCAGTTGCAGGTATAGCAATGTGTATAAAATAGAAAGAGAGACCTAACGCATTATTACTTTTATTGGGGGCTGCCCACAACTTTATGTTGTTAGTATGATACATTTTTTTAACGCGTGAAAATAAAGGTTGTAGAAAACTACGGAAGGGGCCAGTGTTTCTTTATACATACTAGTCCCCTGGTAAATGCAACAAATGCGCAATGAACAGTCATTTGTTTAATACATTTTATCATCTTTTATCCTATTTTTACCCCTCAAAGTTCTTTGCTTCTTTTCCGCGACCTGCGAGGTGAACTGACATTTTTTAGCAGCGCAATATTTTGATAAACATCGTTTTACTATATCCGTTTGGAGTCTGTCTTCCCGACTAAAAGGGTATCAGCCCAAACTGATAGAGCTCGTAAAACGTTGATTTTACGAGCTTTTTTATTTTTTCCCATCAAATTATTGCAAAAAAAGTCAAAAGTCGCGCGACCTGGGAGGTGACCTCGCTTAATTTTAAGCGCGACCTTACCTTTATTTCAGGAAGTTGATTGATCGCTTTTCCTTTCAATTGATTGCGTTTTTCAATTGGTAGGATTTAATGGATTGCAATTCATTTTTTTGCCCTCGTGAAGAGTGAAACAAGTGAAAGATGAGTTGAGGCTGCTGTATATCCTAATCAACCAGGGAATACAGGTGCCTATGAGAGACACCAGCTTTTTTTTTCGCCGCCCACTCCACGTATTAATTATTGTTCGAACTTTCCAGTATGCATCCATTTCATTTTACCGGCATCTTATCGTTTACATGCATGGATCCGGACTCTGCTTTTGTTTTTGACCCGCTGAACAATAATAAATTCCATTGGTACGGTAAAGAACTGGACAAACTGGGAACGTATCACATGTTGCAGGGCGAACAATTGTACATGGAACTTGAATGGAATTATGGGCGCGAACAAACGTATACAGTATTATCAACGGAAGGCGTGAATGATGACATGTGCGCATTCGTTTTGAAAAACAATAAAACCGGCCAACTATACAGTTTCTCAAGATAAGCATCCATCCGTTCAATTTTCATGCACGCACACCTTGCAATTGGATAGTGCGCAGATTGGGGTTCAATTCAGAAGGGATTACCCGATAGAACAGATCAGCACGCTATCTTTTACCCAACAATGAAATGAACTGAAACGTGAGGAAAAAGATCCTTACTCATTTCTCAGGCTTTTTACCGGATTGGCAATTGCCGCCCTGATTGATTGAAAGCTGATAGTAAATAAAGCAATAAAAATCACCAACGCGGCAGCAGAAAGAAATATCCAGGCACTTAAATCAATGCGATAGGCGAAATTCTCCAGCCAGTTATGCATCACTGTAAAGGCAACAGGCGCGGCAACCATAATGGCGATAAGCACCAACTTTAAAAATTCTTTCGACATCAGAACGGCGATACCCATCACCGTTGCCCCCAATACTTTCCGGATGCCTATTTCTTTGGTCTTGATTTGCGCAGTGTATGTTGCAAGCCCCAGCAAGCCAAGGCAGGAAATTAAAATTGCTATAACAGAAAACACATTGAACAGTGTGCCGGTGCGCTGATCAGAAGCATACAAATTTCCCCAGGCTTCATCAAGGAAGTTGTATTCAAAAGGAAAACCTGCATTATAAGTATCCCAGGCAGTTTTGCAGGAAGCAATTGCTTTTGCGGCGTCCTTACCGGTTGTCTTAATGTATAAATACCGGGGTACAGGCTGATAAAATATAACTGCCGGTTCAATCTTCTCTTTTAATGATGTATAATTAAAATCTTTTACTACGCCGATGATAGTTCCTTCCGTTTGCTGCAATGTAAACCGCTTGCCGATGGGATCTTTTATACCTGTTGCAAGTAAAGCTGTTTCATTTAATATAAAATGAGTTGAATCTGTGCCGCGTCCTGTAAAATTATTTCCGGCAACAAACTTCATTTTCATGACCGGTAAAAAATTTTCATCAACACCCATTGTATGTATAATGAAGGTTGTGTTCGGATCTTTTCCGTTCCAGTTTACGCCTGCCGTGGTATGCATGTTATTCTCCACCTTGCTGTCAGAAGAAGCAACAGCTTCAATACCCCGCTCATTCTTCAGTATATTCTTAACCGCCTCCAGGTGAGATTGCATCCCGCCCGTAAGAAAAGAAAAAACCTGCGCTCTTTCATAACCAGGGTCTTTTTCCCTGATAAATTTTAATTGTTTACCAATTACTATCGTACCAATAATAAGGGTTACCGAAAAAATAAATTGTACCGTTACCAGCACGCTACGGAATGTTGCATTGCCTGCTCCCGGCACCAGCTTTCCTTTCAATGCTTTCAATGGTTCAAATGAAGACAATAAAATAGCAGGATAAACAGACGCTGCCAGCAAAACAGACAGCATGGTGAGTAAAACTATTTTCCAGATATTGCTACTAAATAAATTCAATACCATGTGTTTGCCTGCAAGCTGGTTATAAGAAGGCAGCATAACAGCCATCAGGATAAATGCAAATACAAGCGATATGATAAAAAACAAAACCGACTCCGTAATAAACTGCATAAACAGTTGCGCTTTGGCTGCGCCGGTTATTTTCCGGATGCTTACTTCTTTTGCCCTCATCATGGCACGGGCAGTAGACAGGTTTATGTAATTAATGCAGGCTATCAGTAATATTAAAACAGCAATCATCAGAAAAATTCTTACCCGCTGCAAACCGCTTTTTGTACCATCTGCATTTACTAAATGAATCTCTGTTAATGGCTGAAACAGGAAGGCATCGTCTTTTACCGAAACCTTTATGTGTGGCGCTTGCTGCAATTGTATGCGGATAAGCGTTTCGCCTGCTTTTCTTACATCAGTACCCGGTTCTACTTCGAGGAAAGTGGTATACCCAAAATTCCCCCAATCGCTGTCAAGTGATTTCCAGAAATTTTCGCCTGTATATTCTTTGGCTACAAGATCCATAGGAAAAAACATATCGTAATGAATACTTGAATTGTCAGGGAAATCGGCCAGTACACCACAAACTGTGTAATTGTCTTTGTAATCTTCCTGCAGTTGTTTTCCTATAGGATCTGCATCGCCAAAATATTTCTTCGCGACAGACTGCGTAATAATAACAGATTGATCATTTATAAAAGGATTAGAAATACTTCCTTTTAATAATTTAAAATTGAACATCCTGAAAAAAGAAGGATCTGTAAAAGCATTGTTTTTTTCCTGAAAGGATTTATCCCCATACCCAAAAAGGCTACTGTATTTTGGCTTTATCCGAACTGCATTTTTTACACCCGGTACTTCTTTTACCGCGTAGGTGGCTACCGGTCCCTGTGTGGTATTCCAAACAGTTTTTCTTGAACCCATCGGTGTATTTACCTGGTAGATATGAGCAGCTTTGGAATGAAAGCTATCGAAGCTCAGTTCATCCTGCACCCACAACAAAATCAGTATGCCCACAGCAAGCCCGGTGGTTAACCCCACAATATTGATAAAAGAATAAAATTTATTTTTAAAAAGATTGCGCCATGCAGTTTTGAGATAATTTCTTAGCATTGGAGTGATGTTAGACAGAACTGACGCAAGGCATAATAAATTGTTACATTAAACCGGCATTTTTAGACCCATTTTTTATCTTCTATTTTATGCGCATTGAATGTACGTCTGTTAAAGACCGCAGGCCAATGACATCCTTTTTCCCAGCATTAGCATTCAGGATATTAGCCGGAATTTGAAAATCATTGCTGGCCTTTCCACAGTGGCAAAATTCCTGACATTCCATATGGCCAGGCACACCTTTTCCACTACCGTTACTTTGGTGAGCGGTGTGCTCATTGCATCCATCAGCAAAATGTCAGGTCATCCGAAAATTATTAAAGCGATGATTTATGCAAAAGTTAATCAGCGTAAAGTTGAAATAGCTATGATCGATTTGCAAAACAAAATGAACGACAAAAAAA
>JBDUAY010000069.1:0-17358 GCA_040004415.1 Bacteroidota bacterium
TTATGCATCCTTTCCTGGGCGAATTTATAGGCACGGCCATTCTTATTATTTTGGGCGACGGTGTTGTAGCCAATGTAGTACTCAATAAAACAAAAGGTAACAGCAGCGGATTAATAGTAATTGCCTTTGGTTGGTCCATTGCCGTATTTACCGGCATTTTTGTAGCATCACATTTCAGCAAAGCACATCTAAACCCCGCTTTTACACTGGCGGCGGCATACGTTGGAAAAGGATTTAGCTGGGCCGACGTGCCGGTATATATCGGTGGCCAGTTGCTCGGCGCAATGACGGGTGCGTTGCTGGTATGGCTCGCATACAAATTACATTTCGTTGCAACACCTGATCCGGAAGCGAAATTGGCAGTGTTTTGTACCGGTCCTGCTATCCGAAGTACGCCCAATAACATCGTAACAGAAATGATTGGCACTTTTGTGTTGGTCTTTGCTGCTTTGTATATCGCTGCACCTGCAACTACATTGGGTGCGCTGGATGCATTGCCGGTTGCACTTGTTGTACTGGGTATAGGTTTATCATTGGGCGGGCCAACCGGCTACGCCATTAATCCGGCAAGGGATCTCGGCCCGCGTATTATGCATGCCATCTTACCTATACCAGGCAAAAGGGACAGCGACTGGAGCTACTCGTGGATACCTGTTGTTGGGCCCATTATTGGTGGACTGATCGCGGGCATACTATTTAAACTCCTGGAATAATTTCGTATATGCATTCACACTAGCTTATTAAAGCAATCTGTATCTGCAACGAATTTAAAATTAATTTTACCTTACCAAAAATATATCTCATGGCAAAAATAAAACTGAGTGACATTGATACAAGGGCGCCGAAAGATCTTGATAAACAGGTTATCAAAGAAAAGAATAGTAAAATACTGGATGATCTGGATGAACTTCAAAATCTTTTATATGCAGAAAGCAAACATTCTTTATTAATTGTAATACAAGGCATGGATGCCAGCGGAAAAGACGGTGTGGTAAGAAATGTATTGGGGAGGCTTAACGCGCAGGGTGTACTGGTAAAATCTTTTAAAGCGCCGACTGCAGAAGAATTATCGCACGATTTTTTATGGCGTGTACACAGCCATGCACCGGCCAAAGGAATGATACAACTTTTTAACCGATCCCACTATGAAGATATTCTTATAACAAGGGTGCATAAAATGATAGATGATGATACTGCTAAAAAAAGAATGAAATCTATAAATGATTTTGAAAAATTATTGACGGAACAAAACGATACTATTATTTTAAAATTCTATCTGCATATTTCTCCGGAAGAACAGCAGGAACGGCTGCAGGAGCGAATTAAAGATCCAACCAAGCAATGGAAATATAATGAAAATGATTTTGCAGAAGCCAGGCTGTGGAAAAATTATATGGAGATGTATGAAGACTGTTTTGAAAACTGTAATGATATTCCCTGGACGATTGTGCCAGCAGATCAAAATTGGTATAAAGAGCATATCATCGCAAAAAAATTACGTGATACACTGGAAGATTTTCATATGCAATTTCCCGGAATGAAGAAATAAGTTTTATTTGTTATTTGATGCAACCATTGGTAAAAGAATTACAACTTAGTCGTAAATTTATATATGTAACTTTTTACTTTACAACTAAAACTATTTCATTATGGGTATGATTAAAGAATTTAAAGATTTTGTTTTGCGCGGTAATGTAATTGACCTCGCAGTGGCTGTAGTTATTGGAGCCGCATTCAATGCAATTGTTGGCTCTTTGGTTGAAAATGTAATTACTCCATTATTATTGGCTCCTGCTTTAAAAGCTGCCAATTTGCAAGACATCGATAAGCTAGCCTGGGGTGCCGTTAAATACGGTAGTTTTTTAGCAGCCGTAATTAAGTTTATCATTATAGCCTTTATATTGTTTCTTATTGTTAAAGCGATGAAGAGTCTTGAAAAGAAATCAGTACCATCCGCTACAGAACCTTCTTCTACAGATAAATTGCTGATGGAAATAAGGGATCAATTAAAAAAATAAAAAAATTACTTTCTTTTAAGGCTGTTCCCGAAATCTTGTATAACCCCTGTTAATAACTTTTTCAGCTGTATGTTATACCTCGTTTCAGGGACAGCTTTATTTTTGCACCTGTAACAAATAAATTAATCTCCTTCGAACTACTTTGTGCAACCAATCTGACACGCTTACCATCTGGCATAAGTAGTTAAGTATTAAAATAAAAAACCACAAATGAAAAAGACATTCTTGCTAATCGCTGTGTTTGCTTTTGTTGCTGCTGTAAATGCGCAGGATCCAACCACCCAGGAATTAAAAAATGCTGCCACCAAAACCATAACAAAAGATCCCAATGATACGCTGCCAAAAGTCTGGAAAGTGGGTGGTATATTTAATTTCACCTTTGGACAAACTTCTTTATCAAATTGGGCCGCCGGTGGCGATGATCTTCAATTAAATGTAAATGGGGTACTGAATCTGCATGCGTTTTATGCCAAAGACAGAAATTCATGGGATAATAGCCTTGATATGGGCCTGGGCTATATAAAAACAAGTTCAATTGGAAGCCGGAAAAGCGGCGATCAAATTGAGTTAACGTCCAAATATGGTTATAAATTAACTGCTACCAGCAAATGGTATGCAAGCGCGCTCGTTGATTTTCGTACACAATTTGCAGCGGGATATTTGTATCCAAATGATTCCACCACCACCAAAATTTCACAGTTTTTATCTCCAGGATATGCATTGGCATCCCTGGGGTTTGATTTTAAACCCAATAAAAGTTTTTCCCTGTTTCTTTCACCTATTACGAGCCGCTGGATAATTGTAACGGCCACCGGGTTAAATCCACTAACGCCCGGCGAAAAGGGCAACGAATATGGCGTTCCTTTGGGCAGCACAGTTGTTAATCAAATTGGTGCTTACGTAAGTGCCAATTATATACAGGAAATTGTAAAGAATGTGACATACAAGGGTAAGCTTGATCTGTTTTCTAACTACAAGAAAAATCCGGAGAATATCAATGTGTACATGACAAATTTTTTAAGCGCCAATATTTTTAAAGGAATTGCTTTTACCATTGGACTGGACGTAATTTATGATGATAACACGCGCATTTTTGGCATAAATAAAGATGCAGCACGTACCCAGGCAAGAGAATATATAGGTATTGGTTACCTGAAAAAATTCTGATAGCTAATTTACCCGGCTAAAATCCGGCTTCAGTCTTTTGAAATGTGGATGCAGTGTGGGTTTCGCGGCAAAATTCTAAAAAATTATTTCCTTACATTTGTTGGGTTCCGGTTGATGCCGGAACCCTTTTTTACGCCGTAAACGAATTAACGTGAGTGCACCATCTTACCAGATTAAATTAGCGCAGTTTGAAGGTCCGTTTGACCTGTTGTTGTTTTTTATTGAAAGGGACGAACTGGATATCTATAACATTCCTATCACAAAAATTATCAACGATTTCCTTGACTTTGTACACGGCCAGGAAAAATTAAACATTGAGCTGTCCAGCGAGTTTATTCTTTTTGTTTCTACACTGATGCGCATTAAAGCTAAGATGCTCTTACCAAGGAAGGAAATTGATGCGCAGGGCAACGAAATTGATCCCCGCCAGGAACTTATCGACAAAATATTGGAATACAAGAAATATAAGGAAGCTGCTGCCCAGATGGCAGATATGGAAGCTATACGTATGCTGATGGTAAAACGTGGCAACCTGCAAAAGGATTTGTCCAGCATTGGGGAAGAGGCAGGTGAAGGCACAGAGATTCAGAATATTACGCTGTATAAGCTAATGAAATCGTTCGAGAAAGCAATGCAGCGCATGTATGATCGCAATCACCGCCCGGTGCATACCGTGGTGCGTTATAATTATACGATGGAAGGAAGCCGCGAATTTTTGTTGAAGAAAGTTCAGACAGAAAAAACGACTGCTTTCGAGAAGATATTTGATATCTGCGAAAACAGGATTCACGCATTGTTTCTCTTTCTTTCCTTACTTGAATTAACCCAGGCGAAATATATGTTCATCATTACTGGCGAAGGGCGAAACAACTTCATTATCGAATTCAACGAAAACCGGGAAGAGGATATCAGCATCCCATTTGAAATGCCCGTCAATCCTGCATAATTAGCCTGACGAATAGGCCGAAAGCCTGCCGCTAACGCATTGTTTTCCAGCTGGTACACTAATTGATGTTTAACCATCAAAATAAAACAATTGTATATGAAAACAATATTCCACCCCGCTGCTGAACGGGGGCACGCAAATTTTGGTTGGTTGGACAGTCATCATTCATTCAGTTTTGGCCAATGGCACAATCCGCAGAAGATGCACTTTGGCGCCATCAGGGTTTTGAATGACGATGTGGTTAAGGGCGGCGCGGGTTTTGGAACGCATCCGCATGATAATATGGAGATTATTTCCATTCCTTTATCTGGTGCACTGGCACACAAAGACAGTACCGGTACCAGTGAAGTAATAAATACGGGTGATGTGCAAATTATGAGCGCCGGTTCCGGGATTTCGCATTCAGAATTTAATGCATCAAAAACAGACCCTGTAAATTTTTTGCAGGTGTGGCTTTTTCCAAAACAACGGGATATAAAACCACGCTATGATCAAAAAACTTTTGCTGAAACGGGCAGGATCAATCAATGGCAGGTAGTAGTTAGTCCGGATGAAAACGACCAGGCAGTCTGGATAAATCAGGATGCAAAATTCTCATTCGCCACGATTGATGCCGGAAAAGAACTGGTGTACAAAAATGCTTTTCACGGCAACGGTATTTACTTTTTTGTATTGGATGGAAGAGTAATTATTGCAGACAAAGAATTAAATAAAAGAGATGCGCTGGGCGTCTCAGAAACAGACGATGTTGTGGTAAAAGCTACCGGCAAAACATCTTTGCTGGCAATAGAGGTACCCATGTTGTAATATTAAAACTAAAAAAGGAGGTCTTTATGACCACACGTACAATAGCAAATATAGAAAGTGCAAGTAATGAGCGCGTAGGCGATTTTAAGATAAAAAATGTATTGCCCACACGAAATTTAAAACAGGTTGATCCATTTCTGCTGATACATCACATGCGTCCGTTTGAATTGCAACCAGGATCTGAAACGCGTTTGCCACCGCACCCCCATGCAGGTTTTGAAGTAGTAACGTATTTACTGGACGGCGAATTTTTTCACCGCGATAGTAAAGGGCATGATCAAATTGCCAAAGCTGGTGATGTAAACTGGATGACATCCGGTGCAGGGATTCTTCACTCAGAAGGGCCAACAGAAAAAATGTTGAAGGATGGTGGTACAGTACAGTTGCTGCAGTTGTGGATTAACCTGCCTGCGAACAAAAAACAATTGGATTCAACCTTCAGGCATTATGGCGGTGATGGATTTCCGGTGTCTGAAAAAGACAATGTATGGTTAAAGACTATCATTGGTGAATATGAAGGTAAGACCTCGCCTGTTATTACCTATACGCCAATGTTCCTGTATCATATCAAAATTAAGAAAGATGAACTGGTTACAATACCTGTAAAAGATAATCATACTGCGTCTATTTATATAATGCAGGGTGCGATAAAAGTATTGAACAACCGACCCGTAGCCGGGGAATTGGTGAATTTCAATATTGATGGCAACCAGGTAGTATTTACAGCAAAAGAAGATACAGAAGTATTGTTACTCGGTGGAGAGCCTATCAAAGAGAAAGTAGTGAGTTATGGTCCGTTTGTAATGAACAGCTTTGAAGAAATACAGGAAGCCATTACAAATTATGAAAATGGCAAGATGGGTGCGCTCGAATATTAATATCCTTATTAAAACATAAAACCTACTATGATAAAAAGACCGGGATAATCCCCGATTTTTTTATTACTTTTTTTTATACACTGATCTATCCCTTTTATCCTGTTGGGTCAATCAATGCTAATACTTTTATGCTTTTCCAAAATAAATATATAGTAATACATTCTTTGGAGCGCTGTCAAGTATATGCGCAAGTTGTTCCAAAAATGCCGGGGAAACTGCAGGGCAGCCTTCTGTTTGCGTGATGGGCCATTTGCTCTCTTTGGCCGGTATGCTACCCATTGCATGTAATACCACGTATCTTTTTAAGGCATTGCTATTGGACTTATTAAGCCCGTATAATTTATAGGATAAACCAAATGCGCCGTTATAGGGTTTTCCAATTTTATAAATGCCCAATGACGTACAGTTGCTGCCTTCGCCATTAGAAAATTTTCTGTCGAAGGTAAATTTCTCGTCCCCTTTTCCATGTGCGGCAAGCCCTTTTTTAATAGTGGAATCATTTGCCAGGTTCACAACGAGGAATCGATCCTTGCCTGATTTAACTTCCATGTCTATAAAAAAAGCTATTGTTGTATCGTAATTATTATCTGCTGCAAATTTCTTAATCTTCTTTATTTTTTGATGCAGGATTTCAACAGAATATTTATCAGTCCCTTTTTCTGGTCTTGCCATTGTATAAGCGGGCGGAATATAGGTGTAGGTACCGCCTTTTTCTATGATCTTATGCTCAACCGGCTTTTTTGTTACTGGCGCGGGCGGGATATATTCCGGAGGACCAATGAATACATTTTTTTTGTCCGGGAGCGAAGAATATTTGGTGCTGGTATTTGATACTTGCGCATTAGCAGGACTGCTACTGCTGGCTGTATGCGTGCCGGTGCAGGCGGTCAAAAAAAGTAGGGACATACCAGTTAAGGATGTAAATAATTTAGGGTACATGGTTCAACGGATTAAGGTCTGATAAAAATAACCTGGAATGTTTTTAACCGGATAATGGACTTAGATCTTTCAAGACATCCCTGTTTCTACTTATAAAAATCTAAGGATAAATTGTAACACAATGCAAAAATTGCAAAAAACCGTAAATACTGCAATAGTAGTTTTACTAAAAAACTAAAATTTTCATCGTATAAACAACAAAACCCGGCCATTACTGCCGGGTTTAAATTTTTTCAAGGGTAAATTTATTAATGTCTTACTTGTGCATCATGTTTTTGACGATAAATGGCACGGCTGGCGCGATTCTGTTCTCTGTGTAATTTTGCGCGTTCTTGTTTAGTAACTGTACCATCTGCTTTTGCTGCTTTTTTATCAGCCTGAATTTTTGCTTCACGGCCTTCAAGATGTTCCGTTTCTTTTGCTGTTAATTCGCCATCTTTAACACCTGCTGCTATTCTTTTCTGCTGATTTTCCTGCCTTTCTTTAACTACAGGTGTTTTTGTTTGCGCGAAACTTGCAGAAGCTATCGTTACAAAAGCAAGCAATAGACCGGCGCTGATGAAATTCTTTTTCATAAAGTTGATTTTTTATTTTCTATAAATTATTTACACACCATAGACGCCAGACAGGTTCCAAGGTTTAAAAAGAGATTAAAATTTTTATTCCGACAGCGCGATGCCCGATTTTGTAATTCTCATACCCCGGTTTTTATTGCACCATAACATCCTCAGCAACAGAAAAAATATGTTACTTTCTACTCATAAATCCACAGCAACAGCGATTGTTTGCTGTCATTTATTATTGAGGATAGTTCTTTTAAAAATCCGGGTGAAACAGTTGGGCATCCATCGCTCTGGCAAATAGGATATGGTTGTACTTCCTTTTCCGGTACACACTGCATAGAATGTAAAACAACAAAACGGCTATATGCATTACTGTTAGTTGCATCAAGTCCGTATAGTTTATAGGCCAGGCCAAATCGTCCCTGGTAGGAATTGCCTACTTTATATTTTCCCAACGATGTACAGCCACATCCAATATCATTTCCATATTTTCTGCCCGCTAACCAGTTCTGGTTGCAACGTCCGTGTGTAACAAGACCAGTTATTAATATGCTGCCTGTTTTCATATCACACACAAAAAAGCGCTGCTTGCCCGATTCAATGCTCATATCAACCAAAAAACAATACTGTGTATTGAATTTATGCAACGCAGCATATTTTTTTGCTGTTGCAGCAACACCCGCTATTTTTTCTTTGAGTGTGCTGTTAACTGAAATGTTTGCCAGCTCATCATGCGCAATTGCTTTGCCATTGTAATGAAGCCTGGATGCGTACCATGCTGCGCTGCCTGCTGTAAAAATCAATAGGGTAATTAGAATAATAAGTAGGAGACGTTTCATGAAGAAAGGAGTTGGTTTAACTCAGCAGATGCGCACCGCATTGTGTTCCATATGCGTTTTGAACATGTTATAAATTCTTTAACACAGATGAGTCTATAAAATCTAAAAAGGCAGAAACAGATGCATGGTGAGGTTATCAAAATAGGGCACATACGGGCGGTTTGACCTGTTCCCGGTGTTAACAAATCATCTCTAAAATAAAAAAGCCGGCGCAAATACGCCGGCTTAAAATATTTCATCCGATATTAATTAACGAACATGTTCATTGAAAGAGATTTTATCTTTCATCATTTCTCTTACGGCATCTGCTATGCCATTTGGATCAAACCCACATTCTTTATGTAATTCTTTTAGTGACCCGTGTTCTATATAGTGATCTGGTATGCCCAGCATTCTTATACCGGCACTATACTTATGCGATGCCATAAATTCCACCACTGCGGACCCAAAACCACCAGTGACCGTTCCATCTTCAACGGTAATTATTTTATCAAACTTTCCAAATACTTCATGCAGCATTTGTTCATCCAAAGGCTTGGCAAAACGCATATCGTAATGAGCAGGATATAAACCATCATTTTTCAGATCACGTATCGCCGCCGCAGCAAAATTACCCGGATGGCCAAGTGAAAGAATCGCTATATCTTTTCCATCTTTCAATTTTCTGCCGGTACCAATTTGTATTTTCTTCATTTCTGTTCTCCATGCGGGCATAACACCTTCACCGCGCGGATAGCGGATTACAAAGGGATCAGTTGTTTCATCCAGCTGTGCAGTATACATCAGATTACGTAGTTCGCTTTCATTCATTGGCGCACTAATTACCATCCCGGGTATGCAACGCATGTATGCAATATCATACGCCCCATGGTGCGTGGGACCGTCTTCTCCTACCAGCCCTGCCCTGTCTAAACAAAAAATAACAGGCAATTTCTGAATGGCCACATCATGCAATACCTGGTCGTATGCACGTTGCATAAATGAAGAATAAATATTGCAGAACACTTTCATTCCCTGTGTGGCCATACCGGCACTCAGTGTTACAGCATGCTGCTCTGCTATGCCCACGTCAAAAGCACGATCGGGCATTTTTTCAATCATATATTTTAACGACGACCCACTTGGCATGGCTGGTGTAACACCAAAAATTTTATCATTCTTTTCCGCCAGTTCAATAATTGTGTGCCCAAATACATCCTGGTATTTTGGTGGCTGCGGTATGTCGAATTTCTTCTTATAAATTTCGCCGGTAATTTTGTCAAATAACCCGGGGGCGTGCCACTTGGTTTGATCTTTTTCCGCAAGGGAATATCCTTTGCCTTTTACGGTAACAATGTGTAATAATTTGGGCCCTGGTATGTTCTTGAGATCTTGTATGGTATCTACCAGTTTGGTAATATTATGACCGTCAATAGGGCCGAAATAACGAAGATTGAGTGCTTCAAATAAATTACTGCTTCTGCTTACAAATCCTTTAATGCTATGTTCCAGCTTGCTGGCCATTTCGCGCGTAAAAGTTTTACCGATGGGCAGTTTACCCAGTGCTTTCCAGACATCATCTTTTATCTTGTTATACGTTTGGGAAGTCGTAATATCGGTAAGATATTCTTTTAATGCGCCAACATTTGGATCGATGCTCATGCAATTATCGTTCAGGATAATCAGCATATCTGCATCTGCCACGCCCGCATGGTTCATGCCTTCGAAAGCAAGTCCGGCTGTCATGGCGCCGTCGCCAATAACAGCAACCGCTTTCCTGTCCTCTTTTTTATATTTGGCGGCCATGGCCATACCAAGGGCGGCGGAAATAGATGTGGAAGAATGACCTACTCCAAAAGTATCGTATTCACTTTCACTTCTTTTTGGAAAACCACTTAAGCCATTGTATTTGCGGTTGGTAGAAAAATTGTCGCGACGGCCGGTGAGTATTTTATGGCCGTACGCCTGGTGACCAACATCCCACACCAGCTGGTCGTACGGAGTATTGTAGATGTAATGCAGCGCTACGCTGAGTTCAACCACGCCCAGGCTGGCGCCAAAATGGCCGCCGTGTACGCTTACAACGTCAATAATGTACTGGCGAAGCTCATTGCACACTTGGTATAACTGATCTTTACTGATTTTTTTAAGGTCAGCAGGGGAGTTTATGGTCTTCAGTAACGGTCCGGGTAATATTTCCATAGTCAAAATATGAAAGCATAAAGATACACTTCCTGCCGGTTATAACGCAAAAATAGGGCAGCTGGTATTTTACTGAAACCGGCCTAAATATGCCGTTTGCCGGATTATTGGTGCAGAAAGGCTCCGTTATTTACTTATTTAACCATTCATACAATTACTTATATTAGAGGCTGGGTTTAATAATAGCTTTGCATATGAGCATTTTAAAGAGGATTCCAACTTATTGGTTGTTCCAGTTATTTGGTTGGGGAATGTTTGTGCTTGTAAATATGTTTTTTGTTTATACCCTGAACAGCAAACTGGATCTCAAATTCTTCATCCGGGTGCTTGTGTATGTTAGCCTGGGTATCGTTTTTACCCATGCTATGCGTTGGGTTATTCACCGGTGGAACATTTTAAGGAAGCCTGTTGAGCACCAGATAATTAGCTTTATTTCCATTACATTCATTTTTTCGATTATGATGAGTTTGTCAGAGACTTTTATACTGACACATCTCGACATTGTTCTTAAAAGTACGGAGCATAAAGCGCTCACCTTTTCGCAAAATGTACTCTCCAGTTTTTTTACAACCTCCATATACCTGTTCATCTGGAACTGTATTTACAATATTTATCATTATGTGCAGAAAAGCCGTCGCCAGCAAGTAGACACGCTGAAGCTGGAAGCACTGGTAAAAGAACTTGAACTGAAGACAATCAAATCTCATATCAATCCACATTTTATTTTTAATGCGTTAAACAGTATCCGCGCGCTGATTGACGAGAACCCAATGCGGGCACGGGGCGCCATTACTGAATTAAGTAATATCCTGCGCAGCAGTATGCAATCAGACAAACTGGAGACCGTTTCTTTTGAAAGGGAACTCAACATTGTAAAGGATTACCTGGCACTGGAACACATTCGTTTTGAAGACAGGCTTAGGATTGAATATGATATTGATGAAGATACGCTGGACCAGCCCGTGCCACCCATGATGTTGCAGACCCTGGTGGAAAATGCCATCAAACATGGCATTAGCAAACAACTGAGTGGTGGCGTTGTAAAAATAATTTCAGATTTTAAATACGACCATCATGAACTGGTCGTACAAAATACCGGTCATTTAAATGGATCATATAATGCAGACGGTTTCGGGTTAACCAGTACACAAAACAGGCTGCATCTTTTATTTGGCGAGAAAGCAAATTTTACTATACATGAGATCAATGGCGATACAGTTGAAGCAAAAATAATTTTGCCTGTTGCCGCTGTTGCAATAAATTAAATAACATGATCAGAGCTATTATTATTGATGATGAACGGCTTGCCAGGAATGAGCTGAGAAAATTATTAACCGATTTTCCGGAGATAGAAGTGGTGGCAGAAGGCGCCAATGCAACCGAAGGACTGGAGAAAATTGAAACAATTAATCCGGATCTGGTTTTTCTCGATATACAAATGCCGGGTAAAACAGGATTTGATATGCTGGCGGAACTTGATAAAGCACCGCATGTAATTTTTACAACTGCCTACGACGAATATGCATTAAAAGCATTTGAAGTAAATGCACTCGATTACCTGTTGAAACCGGTAGAACCCAGGCGGCTGGCAGATGCCATACAAAAATTACATATACAGGAAGAAAAAGACCAGTCTATGAACGGCGAGGTTTCCGTAAACCGTGAAATGCTGCATGAAGATGACCAGGTTTTTGTGAAAGATGGCGAGCGCTGCTGGTTTGTAAAATTGAGCGAAATACGTTTGTTTGAAAGTGTCGGCAATTATGCCAAGGTGTTTTTTGGTCCGAACAAACCACTAATACTAAAATCATTGAATGCACTGGAAGAAAGGCTGGATGAAAAGACGTTTTTCCGCGCCAACCGCAAACACATCGTCAATCTTCGTTTGATTGATAAAATAGAACCTTATTTTAATGGCGGCCTCCTGTTAGAAATGAAAGGCGGCGAAAAAATTGAAGTGAGCCGCCGGCAAACGGTTAAGTTTAAAGAAATGATGAGCCTTTAGTGAATGTGATGAATGTGGAAATGAATTTATCGCCTTGGGAGCCGGGCTTACCCAACCTAATTTATCCGGATACCGGACATCAAAAAATCAGACATCGGACATGAAGAAATTTTTCGCAACTGGATTATTGGCAACTGTAACCTTTTTTTCTTTCGGACAGAAGATTGATAAAATCATAAATGCAAAAGAAGTAGAACGGATAGAACAAAAATTATCTTCTGATGAAATGCAGGGAAGAAAGGCATTTACGCCTTCGATTGACAAAGCAGCGGATTTTATCGCCGGTGAATTTAAGACCATCGGTCTGCAAACCCTGAATAACAGTGGCACCTACCGCCAGGAATTTACCATGGTGGCACCTAAATTAATCAGTTCCAGTGTGGTTTTGGATGGAGCGGCTGCGGATCAAAAAGATGCAATCATAATTACTTCACAGCCTGTAGTAAAGATTGATCAGCAATCTGGTTTTGAAAAAGCAACTATAAAAAGCAACGCTAATCTTTTCCAGGAAGCTTCCAAATTAGTGCATGCGGGAAAAAATTATATCGTATTGGTTGATACAAGTTTTTCCAAAACTTTCCCACGGTTAGTTGGTTTCAAAAGAAATCTTTTTTCATCCCCAAATACAATTGTTTTTATTCTAACAGCAACGGACCCTGCCAAATATACAATTGAGGCAACGCATGAAATTACTGAATCAAAATTGGCGAATGTAGTAGGCATATTGCCGGGTAAAACAAAAGCTACAGAGTTCGTCATTTTTTCAGGGCACTATGACCATCTGGGTATTGGCAAGCCGGTTAACGGAGATTCTATTTACAATGGCGCAAACGACGATGCTGCCGGAACAACGGCTGTAATTATGCTGGCAAAATATTTTAAGGCATTGGGCAACAACGAAAGAACACTGGTATTTGCAGCTTTTACTGCAGAAGAAGTTGGCGGCTTCGGTTCACAATATTTCTCGCGGCAATTTGATCCGTTACATGTAATGGCCATGTTTAATATTGAAATGATAGGAACAGAAAGCAAGTGGGGCAAAAATTCAGCCTATATAACCGGGTATGAAAAAACAGATATGGGAAAAATCTTAGACAAGAACCTGGAAGGAACTGAATTCAAATTTTATCCCGACCCGTACCCTGATCAGCAATTGTTTTACCGTAGCGATAATGCAACACTTGCACGCCAGGGTGTTGCTGCACATTCCATATCTACGTCTAAAATGGACAATGAATTAAATTATCACAAGCCAAGTGATGAAATAAAAACATTGGACTTGGAAAATATGGCGATGATTATAAAAGCCATTGCTAAAAGTTCAGCAAGCATTATAAGCGGACAGGATACACCGGGCAGGGTTAATATAGCGGATTTAAGGTAGCGCAATCCAAGGCAGAAGTTTTGAGGCGCGGGGTGTAAGAAAAAGCCTGTCGCCAGGATCTATAAACCCTACGCCTTTTGCCTTATGGCTTTAATTCGCTTCTAACAAAATCTTTCTCACCAACTCCGCCCGTTGCCATCTTATTAAATGATCAACACCGGGAAGCGATATAAATTCGGCATTCTTGCCGGCCAGTACTTTTCTTGCAAAATCAAGATTGACGGGCGAGACAATATGATCTGCATCTCCCTGAACAGCCGTTACAGGTACCGTTAGCTGCGGCCACAGCGGTAATAATTTCTGTAGTTCCTTTACATGACTGTATTTCTCGTTGCTGGCCGTACGCATAAACCGGGGCAGCATCCATTTTATGGGCCCATGATGAGCATATTTGTTAAACCAAAAGAATTTTTCATTGTTGGGATCGATGGCCGCCGCCAGCAGCAGCACATGATAAAATGATTCCGGGTGATCGATGGCCAGTTTAACAGCAATCGGGCCACCATAAGAACTGCCCATTACAATTCCTTTTTTAGAAGAATGGTTTAAACGCAGGGCTTCATAAATAATTGCTGCCTGCAGGTTAATGCTGGTAACCGCTTTGCGGCTGTTTTTAAAAGTAGATTTATCATAACCCGGACGATCAACCGAAATAACCTGAAAGCGTTTTGTGACCTGTGTATCGGCCAGGATATTTCTGCTGCCGTACCAGGCGCCGGGTGCACCGTGAATAATAAGCAAAGGCGGCAGCGTGTCTGCACCTGCAACGGCACAAAATAATTTTACGGAGTCATTTTGAATGGTAAAATAAGTTGGCTTGACTGGTTTATCCTGATAATATTCTTTTATCTGTTTATTGGTTTGAGAAAACTTCCGGAAACAGCCGGAGCAGGGGAGTGCAAGTATTAAAATCAGCACTAGTTTGATGTCTGATGTATGATGCCTGATGTATGATATCTTCAATCCGGTCTTCATCCTTCTCATTTATACTTCCCCAATCCCAGGAACCTATCAGTCTAAAAGTATGGCAGAATAAAAAAAATCAGACATCCAAAAATCAGATATCAGATATTTCTATAAAAGTGTAACCGGTACCGAATGTATTGCGGCACTCATTTCTTTTATGAGGGTGATATCCTTTTCAATGGCATTGCCAATTACCAGTACATCGGCACCCGCTTTGCAATTCCGGTAAGCTTTTTCGGGATCTGTAATACCGCCACCCACAATTAAAGGTATTTCGATGCTTTGGGAAACTTTCTCAATCATGCTTTCGCTGATGGGGCGTTTGGCGCCGCTGCCCGCATCCATATAAATTACTTTCATGCCCAGCATTTCGCCGGCCATGGCCGTACACATAGCAATCTCATTTTTATCTGCCGGAACAGGGGCGGCATTGCTGATGTACGAGACTGTGGTAGGCGCACCACCGTCAACAACCATATACCCGGTAGAAATAATTTCTAACCCGCTTTGCTTTACTGCAGCGGCAGAAATAACATGTTGCCCAATCAGTAATTCAGGATTGCGGCCCGAGATAAGCGATAAATAGAGCAGCCCGTCTGCATGTATAGAAATCTGGGAGGGGCTGCCGGGAAATAGTATAACGGGAATACTGCAGTTTTGCTTTATTTGCCTGACCACCTGATCGAGGTTATTGGAAATAACCAGGCTGCCACCCACAAATAAATAATCTGCTTTGGCGGCAATGGCCCGCTCAGTAAGCTGATCGATCTTTTGCTCATTTACCTTATCGGGGTCAATAAGCACCGCAAAGGATTTTTGCCCCTTGTTTTTCTTTTCCAGTAATTGCAGATACAAACGAGTCTTCATCAGGCTATTGTTCCTTGTATTGCAAAAATGCAAAAACTTTTCCAAAAGCTGTTAACTTTTAAAGAGTTGCACTTTTAGCGGGTGTTTTCCGCTGTGAATACGTATTTGTGCTAATTAAAAAAGTAAAAAAGGCTTCGTAACAAATACACTTTAACTATTACGCATAAAAAGCATGAATGGTTTGTGGTTAACCCATTGAACCACGAAGACACCGGTAACAGGAGATTGTGGCATCGGGAACTACTAAATCTCGGTGCTACTTCGTGTCCCCTGCCTCCTGTGGTTCAAAGTCCACGGGGTTGACAATGGGAATAGCTTATAGATGACTGTTAGTAAAACCCGGACCTGTAATTGGCTGTAAACCGTATCCCGCAATGGTATCGCATTCCTGTACCATTTTGATCACAAACAACAAACATCCTGATTATTTCCAATTAGACTTTTTCCTGCTCAATTCCAAAAATTTTTTACGGGTTTTTTGCCTGTTTACATGTGCAAAAATCAAGAGAATCACTGCCAGCGTGGGTTACCAAATTGTTACCTGTCTTTTCCACAGGCTGTTAGTATTTATGGCCGGGGAATGTGAAATGCAAAAGATATTTTCGTTCTCCTCATATATTTTACTAACCTGAAATGTTATACGTTCATGGCAAACAAAAAGCAACCCTCAAACGGACTGACCTTCAGCCGCCGTTTTACAAAAGATGAAGGCACCGTATTCGACCAGTTTGAATACGATTACCGCACCTCGGTTATCCGCAATCCAAGTGGTGAAGTGGTGTTTGAAATGAACAACGTGGAGGTTCCAAAACAGTGGAGCCAGATTGCTACGGATATTCTTGCCCAAAAATATTTTCGTAAAGCCGGCGTCCCGCAAGCCGATGGCTCATTGGGCCGCGAGACATCTGCCAAACAGGTTGCGCACCGAATGGCCAATTGCTGGAAAGTTTGGGGTGAACGCTATAACTATTTTGCTTCTGAAAAAGATGCGACCATTTTTTACGATGAGATGGTGTACAGCATTTTAAACCAGGCCTGTGTGCCAAACAGTCCGCAATGGTTTAATACGGGTTTATATGAGAGTTACGGAATAAAAGGAAAACCACAGGGGCATTATTTTGTTGACCCGGTTGATGCAGTATTGAAAAAATCTACTTCGGCATACGAGCGTCCGCAGCCGCATGCCTGCTTTATTTTAAGTGTTACAGATGATTTGGTAAACGATGGTGGGATCATGGATCTTTGGGTGCGTGAAGCCAGGATATTTAAATACGGTAGCGGTGTTGGTACCAACTATTCTAACATTCGTGGCGAAGGCGAAAAATTAAGTGGTGGCGGAACGTCTTCTGGTTTAATGAGTTTCTTAAAAATAGGCGATCGCGCCGCAGGTGCTATAAAAAGTGGTGGAACAACCCGTCGCGCAGCTAAAATGGTTTGCCTGGATCTTGATCATCCTGAAATTTTAGATTTCATTGATTGGAAAGTAGAAGAAGAAAAGAAAGTAGCTGCCTTGATTGATGCCGGTTATGCCAGCGACTACGAAGGCGAAGCCTATAAAACAGTAAGCGGACAAAATTCAAATAATTCTGTTCGTATACCCAATTCATTTTTTGAAAAGCTGTCAAAAAATGAAGACTGGGAATTAAAAGCAAGGACCGACGGCAGGGTGATGAAAAAAATTCCGGCCCGTGAATTATGGAATAAAATTGCTTACGCTGCATGGCGTTGTGCTGACCCCGGTACGCAATATGATACAACTATCAATGAATGGCATACCTGCCCGGAAGGCGGCCCCATC
>JBDUAY010000070.1:0-17316 GCA_040004415.1 Bacteroidota bacterium
AACACACGGGAATTGACGTTATAATCTATTTAATTTTTTCAAGCGCCGTAATAAGATCCTGTATGCCAGTTGTGGCAGGTTTTTCAATTGTTGTTAGATTATCGATAGAAGATGTATATGGAATTGCTTTGTCAACAATAAATTTAGGGATTTTTGTAAGGGCGTAATTTACAAGGCCTGCTGCCGGGTAAACAACCAATGATGTACCCACCACAACAAAAATATCCGCATCCTGTACAATGGGAACAGCTATTTCTATCATGGGAACGGATTCTTCAAACCAAACAATATGCGGGCGAAGCTGCGCTCCATCGGAGGCTTTATCGCCCAATAAAATATCACCTGCAATACTTTTAACCAGCCGATCATTTTTTTCGCTGCGCATCTTTAAAATTTCTCCATGCAGGTGCAATACTTTTGTTGAGCCACCTCTTTCATGCAAATCGTCTATGTTTTGCGTGATGATATGTACCTCAAAATCTTTTTCCAGCGATGCCAGGCCAATGTGTGCCGCATTGGGCGTTGCGTCCAGAACATTTTTGCGGCGTTCGTTATAAAAATCAAGTACCAGTTGCGGGTTTTTTTGCCATGCACGGGGGGTTGCTACATCTTCAATATTGTATCCTTCCCATAAACCGTCGCTGTCACGGAAAGTACGCAAACCACTTTCCGCACTGATGCCCGCACCTGTAAGTACAACCAGTTTCTTTTTAGCCATAGTGCAAAAGTAATATAGATGAGTGATGTCTGATGGCTGATTTTTGGATGTAAGGATATTGAGATATATGTGCGTTACACCTGTTGGAACCGCAAAGTCACACAGTAATTTTTTTGTATAAGTCTGCTACCGCTATTGGGAAGAAACTGCCTTATGTTTTTTTGCCGCAGAAACTTTATACTTCCTGATAAAAAACCAGGCTGCTCCAACACCCATCAACAAAGGCCAGAGGGAAACGAATACAACGAGCAGGTCTGCAAACCAATGCATACCGGTGTTGAAAGATTCAAGTATGCGGGTACTGTATGAAGGGGGCAGATCATTGATGGGTGCATTTAATACCTGGTAAAAACTAATGTGAATTGTGCTAAAAGCAGCTGCATGTCCGAGATAACCAATTCTTCCGGTGGCGGCTTCAATATTTTCCTGTATATCATTTACTTCGGTTTGCACCTCTAATATTTCTTTCATATTCTTTGCCTGCTTCAGTAAATCGAGATAGCGATCCCTTACTTTTTCCTTTGCTATCATTCTTGATTTGGTATCCACTATTTCCGCTGTTACGTCTTCAGCAGTGATTTTCTTTTCAAGAATTTTTTCTGAAAAGGGTGTCAATTTTGATATGGCATTGTCGAACTGATCTACCGGTACTTTTATGGTAATAGTATTTTCAATTCTATAATCAGACTGACTTTGTTCTTCCTGGGCAACATACCCGCCTAATTGTTTAATGCCGGTATGCAGCATGTCGTTAAACGTCTTATAACTTTTTACTTCCATTGTCAGATTGCCTGTCTTTACTATCTTTTTATCCCAATCTTCATGTGCCGGTGCTTTACCTTGCAGCTGCGATGGTTTGATTTGATTATTCTGCAGGGCCGGGACTGTATCAGCTATTACAGTCAATTGATCTCCTTCAGACTTATCCGCCGTTTTTGAAGCGGAAACATTTTTTCTTAATTGTTCTGTTTGACCAGTATCCGCACTACTATTTTCATGGCAGGCAATAAAAATGCATAGCAGCAACGCTGCCAGAACTTGATATAACAGTTTCATGATTATTTTTTATTGTATTACTACCAGATGCAGGAAATTTAATTTTACATAAGCGAGGCAATAAATTCTTACCTCATTACCGCATTAAGGAAACCATGCAGCGGCATGCGAAAGAACAAACAAATGCTTGTCCGCAAAGGCGGCAAATGTCATGAATTGCATCACAATTATTTTTAGTGAAGGTATTGTGCTATTGATTCCACGAATGCAGTAAAAGTAACCTGCCGCAAAAGTTAAAATAGAAAATTATTTTTGGGAAATGGATAGAAGCTAACTCCGCCATGAAACTTACAATACGGGAGCAGTATGATCTGAAGCGCTTTGAATTGAGGAATTCAGTAACGATCAAAATCTTATGAAGACAGTTGTTTATTTCTCACCAGCCATCTGCATCACAATCGCCCATTCTTCATTGGTTACAGGCTGTACACTCAATCGCCCTAAACGAACCAGTGCCATATTTGCAAGACGCTTATCAACTTTTATTGTATCCCTGCTTACCGGATGCTTCAATTTTTTAAACGCTTTTATATCTACCGCCACCCATGCATCATCGTCTGTAGTTGGGTCTGGGTATGCTTCCTTTACAACTTTGGCAATGCCCACAATATCCAGCCCTTCATTGCTGTGATAAAAAAGTACAGAATCGCCTTTTTTCATGGCCCGTAAATGAATACGTGCGGCGTAATTGCGTACCCCGCTCCAAACTGTTTGTTTATCTTTTTCCAATTGTTCCCAGCTGTATGCAGACGGCTCCGATTTTACTAACCAATAGGCCATAATACAAATTATTTTATAGTTTAAAAATACAGATTTTCCGCATTCCAACGCTTAAAGCGTGGCCATCTCATGCAGAAATTGCAGCCGGATATGCACTGACATTTCTTATTTAGCACCGGTAATCAAAATACTCCGCCATTATTGCAGGTTTGGTAAGATTATCTTTCAAAAAAATATTGTCCCGCAAATCCAGACAGCAACCCATCCCGTATCTGCTTTTGTTGATTACATGTAACAATATTATTCTTCACAAAAAAGTATTTAAAAAACACAAAATAACTATTTCTAAAAAATTGAATGTATGAAATGTATAAAAATAATAGGGTTGTTTCTGGGAGCGTCGCTGGTTATTAATTCGGCTAATGCGCAGGATAAAATGTCTGGAGAAAAGACTGTCATGGTTGGTGGTGCGGCTATGTACCCGTCTAAAAACATAATTGAAAATGCGGTTAACTCAAAAGACCATACTACATTGGTTGCTGCCGTAAAAGCCGCTGGCCTGGTAGAAACATTAGAGGGTGCCGGACCGTTTACGGTGTTCGCACCAACAAATGAAGCGTTTGACAAACTGCCGAAAGGTACCGTTGACAACCTTGTAAAACCAGAAAACAAGGCTACCCTGACTAAAATTCTTACATACCATGTAGTATCCGGTAAACTAGATGCAAAAGCAATTGCCGCGCTCATTAAAGCCGGCGGTGGCAAGGCAACATTAAAAACAGTAAGTGGCGGCACCCTAACTGCCATGATGAAAGGCAGCAAACTGGTTTTAACAGATGAAAAAGGTGGTATGGCTACAGTAACGATTAAAGATGTAAATCAAAGCAACGGTGTTATTCACGTAATTGACACTGTATTAATGCCAAACTAATTAAAAACGGTTGGTGTATAGTGGGATTTTTCACACACACAGGCCTACCCTTTCTAAGGTGGGCCTTTTTAATTTTTATGATTTACTTACCCGGGTATGCTATTGTTTAGAGACTGCCTTTTAAAAAATAAACCCCTGGTAATAAACAATCACCATCTTTAAAATCGTAACTAATTCATACATTCGCTACAAATTAGTGAAATGGATTTGAATGCCCTTTTTAACCAGGCCGTAGCTGAAAGTAAAGATTTAAAAGATCGCCCCAGCAATGACACCATGCTGCAACTGTATTCCCTATACAAACAAGCTACCCAGGGCGATGCAAATGGTGAAGCACCAAATATGTTTGATTTTGTAGCCAAGGCAAAATACGAATCCTGGTCATCTTTAAAGGGTAAAACAAAAGAAGTAGCCATGCAGGATTATATTAACCTGGTAGGAAAGTTAAAAGTCTGACACATTAAGCGTTCGTGCGGTTATCCTGGAAATTATATTCTGCCTTTAACTGGTTAATTTTTTTTAGAATTTTCATATCTATTTCACTGAGTAGTATGTTATCGGACAAATAAAAGTCCTTCACTAACGCAAGCTTTTCCACAATTCTTTTTTTTACATAAGGTTTATACAAAAATTCTGTAGCAATTATATTATTCGAAATGTTTTTCACCCAATTATGAACACGCGACTTTTTATAAAAGGGAATGAAAGTAATTTGTGGATTATATATTTTAATAGACTGCAGCCAATCGGCCCATTTAAATTGTGATACCATGTCTCCTTCCGTGTGGGGAGTTGTAAGAACAAACCGATGCCAGGGAACCCTGAGTAAATCCGCTGCTATTGCCCCGTGCATTGCTTCTGAAATAAGATGCCTGGAAGCGGCAATTTCCTTCAATGTAAATTCCACTCCATTTTCTGAAAGCGGCGAGATATAATGAAATCCCAATTTCTTGCAAATGCTTTTCCAATCAAAGTAATCGACAGAATGAAAATAAGGCATTACACTTATTTCATATTTTTTCTCTGTGTTTTGCAGTTGTTGAAAATTATCCAGCTGCCTTACTGCATAAGCGGCGTCAGTAATATATTCGTATTTATGATCGAGCGCTTGTGAAGATAAGGGCCCTCTTAGAAATTTAATATCTGTTAAACTGTCTGGCTTATAACTGACATATAATTCAGAAGGTCTGACGCCCGAACCAAAAACAATCTTTTTTGAACGACTGATTTTTTCAAGAACGGGACTGCCACCAAGAAGTATCGTTCCAATACCTAAAAAATAGCCGTTGTCATTATCATCTATGTTTGCAAAGATCTGGGGCCACAGCCACTCATTAAGATCATCGCCAAAATTATTTTTTCTTAATTTAATTTCTACAAGTTTCATTTATTTGAAGCCGCAGGGAATTAATGACACTGCCTTGATGTAAATGTATTAAAAAATGGATGAAGTAATTCTTTTTCATTGATGCATACTTTCATGACAACGCTTTATGCTTAACCAGTTAAAAAAATCCCATTAATAGTGATGTATCAAGATGCTGGTCAACATCCACCAATCAAGATTTCATATTCATAGCAACTTGTTTAAGAAACTTATTAATTTGCGTATGAAAACAAAAGTATTATTATTAATATAATTATGAAAATAGCCATTTATGAAACGGTTCATCTTGAATGCCTCCTGCCCCTGGCTGAGTGTCTTAAAGACAGTCCGTACCAGATAACATTTTTTGTCAATGAACTAATGCGGGAAGACATAAATACTACGTTGCCCGTTGAATGCTACCTGAAATTCACATGGGTTTACATGCAGGAAGTAAGCATTTTATCTTTTTATAAATTTCTTGACAAACAATTTAGCTTGTACAGATTTGACCTTTTATGGCTAAACACAATTGACAGCAAACATATTGTTTTTGCATTACTGGGATCAAAATACAAAAAGATGAAACTGCTGATAAATGTGCATGAAATAAATAATTTTTTCAGGCCCCATGCGGGTGTAAATTTAAAAAGTCTTATACGATCCTCTGGTAAAAAAATTTTATCACACATTGCTTATGCATATCTACTGAACGCGGATAAAATGAAAGAGAATATTGTAGCGCTTAAACTTACTAAAAAAAACTGCTATACTATTAGCCCCGTATTTTATAAAGCAAATGTAAATGTGCAGCCTCCAAAAGAAATGTTTACGGTAATAATAGCAGGTACGGTTGATGAACGCCGCAGAGATTACAGAATTGCACTGAATGCATGGAAAATTTTTACCGGAAGCCGTAAAAACACCGTGGATGCGGAACTTATATTAGCCGGGGGAATAAGCAGCAATGGAATTGAGATAGAAAAGATTTGTCGCACAGATAAAATATTGCAAAAAACTGTTACAATTTTTGACCGCGAAATTCCGGAATATATTTTTCGAAAGCTTCTTGCAGGCGCCTCGGTCATTTTGTCGCCCCTAAATACTACTACCAGTACTTCAGACAATATAATTGAATTATATGGGATTACAAAAACGAGTGGCAATACATATGATGCAATCAGGCACGCCAAGCCTTATATAATTCCCGCTCAGTTAACTATTCCGGGTGAAATCGAAACAAGCGCTATCCGGTATTCAGGAGAAAAGGAACTGGTATCTATTTTAGAAAAATTGTGCAACGAAAAAGCTGTTTTGGATTTGTACACAAAAAATGCCGTGGAAAATTCACAGAAATTTACGTATGAACGTATGCGCCAAAAAGTATCAGATATGCTGGTTGACATTTTAAAAGATTAAATAGCTATATACAGAATAAGCACTTTGTTTTTATTGAAACCGCTCCAGAATCTCCTGGCCCCGTATAACTTTTTCTGGCTTGTAAAATGCATTGTCCGTTAAATAATCCTTTAACGTATTCAAAACATATTTTTTTACTAACTTGATTTTGTTTAGTTTTTAACTGCAGAACCAGGTAACCATGAAGAGTTTTTTTAATACTATTATTCTGTTGGGTTGCATCCAGGGTTTTATCGTAAGCTGTTTGCTGTTGTTCTCAAAAAAGAACAGAACTCCCAACAAGTTGCTCGCGGCATTAATTTTAGTTATATCGCTTGCATGTTTTAACCTTTATGGGGATTACCAAAACTGGTTTAATTCAAATCTTTTACGATTTATCGCTCAGGTTGTTCCGTTAATCATGCCGATGGCTTTCGGCCCGCTGATATATTTTTATGTACAGTCGTTAATGAAAGCGGATTTTAAAATAACTAAAAAACAAAGACGGCATTTTTACCCGGTGCTGATTGATTTGGTTCCTTCTCTTACCGTTATTTTTTTTATTGTTGGGTTGATTACAAAACTTATTAAAAACAACCCTGGTCCATGGGGGTCTTTTATTGACGACTATAATGTATATGCCGATATTCCGCGCTGGATGTCTGTTACCATATATGTTTGGCTGTCCGCAAAATATCTCGCTGCGTACAAACACAAAAACACGGGTTTTTTAAATGGCCACGCGGTTCAATTTGCATGGCTGCAGCAGTTTATCAGGGTTTTCATGGTCTTCCAGGCAATATGGCTGGCCTTCCTCATACCCTATGTTATTCCAAAATATACCAACTGGATGCTGGACACCTTTGAATGGTATCCCATTTATATTCCAATGGCTATCCTTATTTACTGGCTGGGTATTAAAGGATATATTATTTCTCAGCAAGAAATTTACGCCGGTAAAAAGATAAACAGCAGCAATGCTGCACTATCGCCCACACAGGTACAACAAATTGTTGAAGCGCTCAGAAAATCGATGGAAGACGAGCATATCTTCCTAAATCCCGCATTGAACCTTTCGCTTCTCGCAGAATCTACGGGCTTTAATCAAAAAAACATATCAACGGTGCTGAATCAGCACCTGCAAAAAAGCTTTAATGAATTTGTAAATGGCTACCGTGTTGATGCCTTCAAAGAAAAAATACGGCAGCCCGAAATGAATAATCTTACTATTGCCGGCGTCGCCCTTGAATGCGGCTTCAATTCCCAGGCAACATTTCAACGCACTTTTAAAGATGTGACGGGTAAATCTCCCTCTGAATATCGCAAAACAGCGGCCGAAATCAATTAATCACTACTCATTTCAGGATGAATTAATCTCAAATCCGGATTTGAGATGTTTTATCGTGGCTTATTTTTCAAAATTGCCTGAGTTTTGTACCAAACAATGGTATGAAAAAAATCACCTGTCTGCTGGCCGCGATATGCAGTTTGTCATTCGCTTTAGCCCAACTGGAAAATTCAAAATGGAAAACAACACTTCATTTAGATGGAAGTACTCCAAATGTCATTTTGTATTTTAAAAAGGATAGCGTTTCCCTGTTCAATGTTCCGGACAGCGCGCTTATTGAAAAAATGACTTACACAAAGAATGACACCTCGTTTATACTTACAAAAATCGATGGCCAGAGCGATTGTGATAATGGATCTCCTGGAAAATACGGCTTTACTATTAGAGGAGACAGCCTCTTTCTTACACTTTTACAAGATGATTGTTATGACAGGTATTCTGTTATTCAAAATACGAAATGGGCAAAATGGAAAGAATACCGCGCCGTGAAAGTTGATGAAACTACTTTAAAAAAATACACCGGCGTGTACCAGCACGATGAAGGACACCCTATAATCATTAGTCTTGAAAACGGAGTGCTTTATGCAACTGGCCCAAATAATAATTTGCCAAAATCTCCCTTTATACCTGTCACAACATCAAAATTTTTTTTGCGAATCGCTGCAGTGGAAATGGATTTTATCAGCAACTCAGCAGGAAATGTTATTTCACTTATTTCTCATGAAACAAAAGATTTTGAATTAAAAAAAATAAAATAAGTGTAACATGCTTAAAAACATATCGGCAGCTGCATCACGCTCCATTACAATTATCTGCATATTATTAGCCGCTTCTTCATCTGCACAGGCTCAAATAAGAAAGCCTGATGGAAAAACAGTTACCGTTACGTCAATTGATCACATCGTTACAGATCTGATGGGAAAGGGAGAAGTCACCGGATTGTGCCTGGGCATTATCAATGAAAATAAACCAGCCTATATCAAAACATACGGTTATAAAAATAAACAGCTGCACGAAAAAATAGATACTGCTACTTGTTTTTATGCAGCTTCCCTGGCAAAACCCTTATTTGGATACCTTGTAATGCAACTGGCAGACAGGAAAATAATTGATCTTGACAAGCCACTATATGAGTACCTGCCAAAACCATTACCGGATTACGAAAATTATAAAGACCTGGCAGGTGACGACCGATGGAAATTAATAACGGCCCGGCATTGTTTGAGCCATACAACAGGTTTTCCAAACTGGCGTGCGTTCACGGAAAGTAAAAAGTTGACTATAGCATTTACACCCGGTAAATTTTATAGCTATTCGGGAGAAGGTATCGAATTACTGCAAATGGTCATTGAAATAATAACTGGAAAAAAGCTGGAAGATCTGGCGCAGGGAAATATTTTCAAACCATTTGGTATGCGAAGAACAAGTTTTATTTGGCAACCTGGTTTTGAAAATGATTATGCACTCGGGCATGATATGAATGAAGATACAATAACAAAATCTAAAAGGAAAGAAGCGCACGCGGCTGGCTCCATGGAAACCACCATTGCAGACTATACCCGTTTTATATCGGCAGTAATGCAGGCAGAAAGAATTACTCAACAAACAAAGCAAGAAATTTTATCTCCTCAAATTAAAATTAAATACAACAATTGGGCATTTCCGCCAGTTGAGAAGGATAGTATTGATGATTATAATGCAATACAATTATCATACGGGCTCGGCTGGGGTTTATTCAACACAAATTACGGCAAAGCATTTTTTAAAGAAGGCCATATTGATGGGTGGGAGCATTACAGCATTGGCTTTCCGGAGAAAAAAATAGCTTATATTATCATGACAAACAGTTCTAATGGGGAAAGTATTTTTAAAGAGCTGGTAGAAAAATTAACAGGTGTTACAATTCCGTGGAAATGGGAAGGTTATTTTCCGTACCGGGAAACGACAAAACTTACTACCGCGCAATTACAAAAGTTTACAGGAGAATTTGACGGCAGGCTAAAAGTAATTATTACGCTTGTAAATGGTAAATTAAAAGTTGAATCTCCCACTGTTAACCTGGCTAAAACAAATTTTTACACTGCCAATGATCATCACCTGTTTTTAAAAATTATGGATGCCAATTTTGACTTTGTGAAAGGCCCTGATGGCCGGTTTGATACAATAGTTGCGGACGATGAAGGAGAACACTATGAGTTAAAAAGAATTAAATAAGCAGCTATTAACAATCAGTTCTGTTTGATAAAGGCCAGCAGCTGTTTTTTAAAAATGAAAATTATACGTAATGGCTGGTATCACAGGGAACAAAGACACCTTCCGCGCTTCAACTTTTAGCGTGTTATTATAAGGACTGCCCGTTTGATCAAAATAAATAAAATAAGGATTCGCGCGATTGTAAACATTGTAAACACTAAACACCCAATTGCCCCGGATCTTCTTTTTACGTTTAGGGATTGGCGTATACGTTGCCGCAATGTCAAGGCGGTGATACGCCGGAAGGCGATATTGATCTACACGGCTGTATTCCTGCGTAAGTACGCCATTAATAATGTAAAAACGTTCTGGCAATGTAGTGGCATTACCGGTACCGTAGACAAATACGGCAGAAAGCTTCCATTTTTTATTTAACTCGTAAGTACTAACTATCGATAAGTCATGACGCCGGTCATATTTTGCAAAATATTCCGCTCCCCCGTTCAGCTGCGGAAACTTGCGATACGTCCAGCTTAATGTATAACCCAGCCACCCTGTTAGCCTTCCTTTGTTTTTACCGATGTACATTTCTGCGCCATAGCTCCAGCCCTTTCCAAAAACAAATTGCTTTTCCGGGTCAGATAAAGATGGTGTGTAACCTTCTTTGTACTCAATCTGGTTACGCATGTTTTTATAATATAGCTCAAGCGACGTCTCGTACATGTTGTCTTTAAAATTTTTGAAAAGACCGGTCGCATATTGCCAGGCAATTTGTGGCTGTACGTAATAAGTGCTCGGTACCCATAAATCTGTTGGAAGCGTAGAACCCGCATTGCTGACCAGGTGGATGTATTGAAGGTTTCTTGTGATGGATGCTTTGACAGAAGTTTGATCATTAATAGCGTACCGGATAGAAGCACGCGGTTCAAATCCGCCATATGATTTAACTTTCTCGCCACGTCCATAAATGATGCTATCCAGTTTATTACCATTGGCATCTTCTGTATATTTTGTATACGGCCCTACCTGCACGAAACTGCTATACCGCAGGCCCAGGTTTACTTTTATTTTATCGCTGATTTCCCAATCATCCTGGAAGTATAGTGCAGATTCGTTGGCATATTTGGTATTGGCATTATTGGGCGCAAATACGGTACTGTCCTGGTTTCCACTGAGTACATTGGGGGTAAATTTATGGTGCGTGTACAGTCCGCCAAATTTAATTTTATGCTGTGGTGCCGGATAATAATCAAAATCAATTTTCCCATTCAGATCTTTAATTCCCGAAGAAAGTTTTATGTTAAAACTGCTTTGCGACGCACCGAAGGCGAAGTTGTAATTATTGTACACCAATGTGGTATTGGCAAACAATTTTTGATTAAAAACATGGTTCCACCGCACCGTTGCAGTGGCATTACCCCAGGGTATATGCGCATTAAAAGAACGTTGACTGTTTCTGAAATCAAATACATCTTTCCCAAAATAACCGCTCAGATAGAGCCTGTCTTTTTCAGAAATTTTATAATTCAATTTTGTATTAAGATCATAAAAATAGTAGCCAGAGCCAGAAAACTGGCTTGTTTTGGGGATAAATGGTTTAACTAAAACATCTATATAGGTACGGCGCGCAGAAACAATGAAAGACATCTTATCTTTCTTGATTGGCCCCTGTATAGAAATACGTGATGCTATCAGGCCAATTCCGCCATCCACCTGGAATTTATTGACATTTCCGTCTTTCATTGCTACATCAAGAACAGAAGATAAACGCCCACCATACTGAGCAGGCATACCCCCCTTTATAAGTGTCACATTCTTGATAGCGTCTGCATTAAACACAGAGAAGAACCCAAATAAATGACCGGTATTATATACCACCGCGTCATCTAAAATGATCAGGTTTTGATCGGGACCACCCCCACGTACATACAGGCCTGTATTTCCTTCACCAGCATTACGGATGCCCGGTAGCAATTGCAATGTTTTTAATAAATCCACCTCACCCAATAAAACCGGCAGGGCTTTTACACGCGCAACCGACAAGTCGAACCGACCCATCTGCGTATTCTTAACATTTTCATCGCGGCGTTTTCCATATATCACTATTTCCTGGCTGGCAGTGACTTTGGGCGGTAATAAAAAATTGAATGTTTTATTGGATGATAGCTCAACAACAAGTTGTTTAGTCTCATATCCCACAAAAGAACAGAATATCTCATGCGTGCCGGCATTAAGCGTGATTGAGTAAAAGCCATATGCGTTACTACTAACACCACCACCTTTTATACCCGCCTGTAATGTAGCACCAATAAGCGTCTCACCGGTAAGCGAATCTTTTATATAACCACTAACAGTATATTTATTTTGTGCAAAAGATAGTTGCACTGACAAAAATGAACAAGTTAAAAAAAGAAATATTTTTTTACAGCCAGCTTTTAAAAAATAATTCGTCATTTGTTTTATCACCCACTTCAGCTTTTAGTTAATGTGAAGCAAAAATAAATGAAACAAATTTACCGGCCTGTATAATTAAAGCATATTTATTTGCATAGGCCAATCTCATTTCAATTCAGACAACTGAGGCCAATGCTGCCAGTAGCTATACTGAGCAAAGGCACAAAAAAACCCGGGTAGAATTTACTATTGAAAATTATACTACCCGGGGGTTATTAAAATATATTACCGTGTCATAAACTGCTTCCAAATCAGGCTAATCAATATCAATAGCCCAATCAATGCTGCATGTGCAGTACTACTTCATGGCCAGTAATCCGGCATAAGTAGTATCCTTCTTTTTAGGAGTGGTATCTGAACGCATCATATTATAAGCATAAAAAGTGGTATCCTTCTTCTTTGGAGTGGTATCACCCGGCATTTTATTGTAAGCAAAATAGGTTGTATCCTTCTTTTTTGGAGTAGTATCACTTGCTATCTTATGGTAAGCAAAATAGGTTGTGTCTTTCTTTTTTGGTGTGGTGTCATTGCTGGCCAGATTGTATACAAAAGAAGTTGTATCCTTCTTTTTAGGTGTGGTGTCATTGCTGGCTGTATTATAAGCAAAGAATGTAGTATCCTTTTTTTTCGGCGTCGTGTCATTATTTAACGCAGAAAAAGCTTGTGCATGACTGTTACGAGTCAACGATCCACTTGTAAAAAAACTTACGGCCGATATAGCAACTAATGCGCTGCCAATAATGATTAATTTTTTCATGATTTCATATTTTAATTAGGTAATAACCCACCACTAAACAAGAATGATACCAGTAGCGGGTTTTTTTCCAAAAACATATCCACCATATTTTTTGAGGAATTTTGAGCATATTATTCCACAGAAACTATAGACTTAGTCAAATCTGGCGGTATAAATGTAAATTTTGCAAAAAAACATTCATCCAATGGTAATAGAGGGCACAATAAAAATTAAGCAAAACGGATACCGTTGGAAAGCGCCCATTTCAACCGGGCCGCAATGCTGCAGTAGTAATGCAGTAGGAGCAATTATTAGATAAACATTAATACCGCAATGGTTAAAAGAGTTATAAACATTTGTACACGTTAAAAAAATGCCCGGTGTAAAAACACCAGGCTTGATAAGAATGCTTCTGATCCAACTTTTTTATTGATACGTACAATAATTTCTTATGATACTATAAATTCATTCAGTACCTAACAGGTTAAACAGTGACCGGTCCACTAAAATAGCGTTGCAGAAATTCCTTCGGGTGCCATTTACCTGAACAGGCTGCTTTTCTTGATGAAACAATGGCCTTTCTACACGAGTAAAAAATGCTTTATCGTGTATTTGCTTTTATTTTGCCAAAAGCAAATCTAATAACTGCATGCAGGCTACTTTCAAAAACCGTTTTTTTACATATCTATCCTTTACGCTGATATGGTTATTCGTATCATTTTTTATGGCCATTATTTATTTTAATCCCCAGGCGGCCATAAAACCACAATTACTGGTCACTTTTCTTAGTACTGCATTATCTGTTCCAGCTGCCTGGTATGCAGCCATGCGCCTGGTGCCGCAGTTCTTGTATAAAAAGAGAATCAATGGCTTTACCTGGCGGCTGATTGGTTTAATCATCGGAAATGTGATAGTTATTTATCTTATTGCTGCCAGTATTTACCAGGCACTCACAGGCAAGCCGGCTCTACGGCCACCATTGATATTATTTATGATCACCTTGCTTTTCTTATTTGTTAATCTCATTTTTATTTCTATTGCCTGCAGTGTAAAAATTATAGCAGACCGGTATAATCTTGAACAACGCCTGCTTGAATCTGAGAAGGAAAAAATAAGTGCCGAACTAAATTTTCTGCGCTCCCAGATTAACCCTCATTTTTTATTCAATGTACTCAACACCATCTATTTTCAAATTGATAAAAATAATTTACAGGCGCGGGGATCAGTTGAAAAATTTTCAGAAATGCTGCGCTACCAGTTATACGACTGTAACACAGATAAAATAGAAATCAAAAAGGAAATAGAATATATTCAGCGTTATGTGGCCTTACAAAGCTTGCGGATGGAGGCTGGTACCGACATCCGGCTGAATATCGATAACCATTTGGAAGGCTTTACCATTGCTCCTTTTATTTTTCTCTCGCTCATCGAAAATGCGTTCAAACACATATCCCATTATAAAAATCCGGCAGAAAATAAAATCCATATTGACATCCGGAACCAAAAAGATATACTGATGGTTAAAGTGAGCAATACTTTTGACAATGAAGAGAAAGTCCGTCACATTGAACAATCGGGCGGCATGGGTATCGTGAATTTAAAAAGAAGGATTGAACTGCTGTATCCTGACAAAGCCCAGCTTTCTATATTTGCGAACGAAAAGATTTTTGAATCACTGCTAAATGTAAATATATCATGATCAACTGCCTGGTTATTGACGATGAACCCATTGCCCGCCAGGGATTATTGGAACATATCCGGCAAATTGATTTCTTACATGCTGCCGGCGAATGCAAAAGCCCGCTGGAGGCCATCGGTTTTATGCAGAAAAATAAAGTTGATTTATTATATCTCGATATTCAGATGCCAAAAATGAACGGCATCGATTTTATAAAAAGCTATGCTATTTTACCTCCCGTAATTCTTACTACAGCCTATTCGGAATATGCTATTGAAGGTTATGAACTGGATGTGCTGGATTATTTGCTTAAGCCCATCAGCTTTAGCCGCTTTTTCAAATCCGCTTTGAAAGCGCAGGAATATTTAAATTTAAAAAATAAAAATAATCCAGCGCCAAAAGATGAATATTTTTTTATTAAGAGCAATCAAAAAATAGAAAAAATATTAACGGGTGAAGTTTTGTATGTAGAAGGGATGGCCAATTATATTATTGTTCATACTGCTCAAAAGAAATACATTGCTTATCTTACTTTCAAAGGCATCGAAGAGCAATTACCGTCACAGCTTTTTATACGCATACACCGTTCTTACCTGGTGGCTATCCATGCTATTAAATCAATCAATCCGGAAGAGGTGGTGCTGCAAAACATTTCATTACCCATCAGTAAAAACTACAAGGACCAGGTGATGGAGCTGGTAGAAAAAAGATTATTTAAACGTTAATAATCTTTTTAGAAACCCTGTTTTGTAGCTGCAAATTCTGCAGTGTTGCAATCTCTTCAAACCCGTCTTTTAATTTATGGCTACGCTTTTCAAATAGTGTAAAGTACTTCATGTAAAACTGGTGATCTTTTTTATTGGATTGATAACCCGCTTGGTAATGAAATTGTTTTGACTGCGTTTTCCAGGTTACTATTTTTCGCATAACTATTAAATGGGATGTGCTGAATTTCCTGGCATGCAAATGTGATAATGTTCGTAACGCGATTGAGTCCACCGAGTTTTACTGCTCCAGAAAAGCCGGTTCATTAAAAATTGGCTGCTTCTAACTTAGATCTTTGCCACTTTTTTTCCATTAAAGGCCAAACACTACCGGCAACGTTTCCAACAGCGTTGGAGATACACTTGCCGCCACTACGAGTAATCTAAGGGCACCAAACAAACCACCATCAACGGTGCTGATGGCAAATTTACTATACATGCAACAGCGAAATCTATTGGTTATTATTTGTATAGGATACACATCCCGGGAGATAGGGATCTTAAGAATATGCTGACATTTCAATGAGGCATGATCTGCGCAACCTGGATATAGTAGTTGCAACCGCGCCAGGCGGTAGAAAAGAAAGTAAACGGCCCGGGTATTATTCAACAACCATCTGCACGCACAAGCTTACAAAAGTACGCACCGCCAACCCTGGCAACAGTTTGGGAGTAAAAGTGCCAGGTTTAAATATTTCTCCACCCTTTCATTCAGGGGATTTATTTGTCCCAAAATATCTGCACCCTTTCTTGCCACTATTGCCGGTAGAATGAATACATTTACTATTCCTGTATTTATTGGTTAATTAATCTAAAAGAAACAATATGAACAAAACAACTTTCTGGCTTTTTGCTTTTGTCTTAATGGGCATCTATTCAAATGCACAGCAGGTAACACTTACACCGGAACAAATTACGGCATTAACTTCCGAATGGAAAGGCGAACGTTCTCCCGATGGGCGGCCGCATGTGTCCGACAAAATTTTGGAAAGATTGAAAGAAGTTTCACTGGAAGAAGCCTGGGGTTATCTGCGCAATAAGGGATATCAGAATCAATTTGAGGGTGATTGGCAGGTACTGGTGTCCGATAGCGTTATGACCGGCCGCGCCGTTACGGTTCAATATATGCCGCTAAGACCCGATTATGATAAAGTGATCAAAGACAAAGGAAAAACAGAAAACAGGATCGGTGCTACCAACTCATGGCCAATTGACGTATTAAAAAACGGCGACATTTATGTTGCTGACAGCTATGGAAAAATTGTTGATGGAACATTGATTGGTGATAATCTTGGTAACTCAATCTTTGCCAAATCAAAACGTGGTGTTGTTTTTTATGGTTCGGTACGGGATGTTGAAGGCCTGCTGGAAATAAAAGGGTTTAACGGATGGATCAAAGGCTCTGATCCATCGTATATACAGCAAATGATGCTGGGTGGTATAAATGTCCCTATCCGCATTGGCAGGGCAACAGTTGTGCCGGGCGATGTAATTCTGGCAAGAAAGTTTGGTATTGTTTTTATACCCGCACAATTTGTTGAAGATCTTATTTTGAATTCCGAATTTGTTCAGTTACGCGACGAATTTGGTCATCAGCGCCTGCGCGAAGGAAAATATACGCCCGGCCAGATAGATACGCAATGGACCGATGAGATTAAAAAAGATTTCCTGCAATTCCTGGACACTAAAAAGAATCTTCCGATGACCCGCAAAGAACTGGACGATTATATGAAAGGAAGAACCTGGTAAAAGAAAAATCTATGATGGCTGATTTTTTCCATAACGGAAACCAGGAAAATCTTAAAGAACTTGTTTTGAAATAGTGAACTAAAAAACAGCAATGCACGTTCCGGCCAGACATCAGACATTACCAAACCAGGCACCAGGCGTTCTCTTAAATATTTAATTCAAATCAAAAACATATTATCATGACTCCTTCACAAAAATTTTTAGC
>JBDUAY010000071.1:0-17300 GCA_040004415.1 Bacteroidota bacterium
ATGGATCAACTCATTAAAAATTAAATCCAAGCCGCAAGGCAACATACGAGATAGTGCCCCCTGTAACTGATATGCCTTCATAACGAACCGCTGCTTCAAAAGCGCCAAATTCTGTTCCGATAGCCGGTGCATACGTAAATCCGCCTGTAGAACTTGATACCAGCTGGTTATTGCCGTCATCATAATAAGAACGGAAATGCGAATATCCCACTTCGCCCATCACAAAGAAATGCGGCACAATTTTATATTTGTACCCTACTCTTACTGGTATTTGCAGTGCTGCTTTTGTATCCACACCATCAAAGGATTTTGGCACAAAAACATTTCCGCCAACAGATAAGGTCGCAAATCCAGGGCCGGCCTTATATGAAAAACGCAGATCGATTCCGCCATTAAACTGAAATGCTGTTTTAGCATCTCCCAATGGCAAACCGCCCTGGAAGCCAAACCCAACACTAAATTTTTTACTGTCAGACTGGGCTTGTGACTGAATTGAAAGTAAAGACAAAGTACCCATCAACATTACGAAGAAGATTTTTTTCATACAGTTTAGTTTTGATTGGTTAATAAATATGGGGCAATAACATTAGTTTGTTGATGGCTGCAAGATACCAGCTGCAGTAATGCTGATTGTCTGCAACTACACCAATGAATTGTTTTTCTACACGAAATGATTCCGGGATTTATGTGGAACCACGGAGGAACAGTGGGCGTGGCGGAATGAAGAATCGGGCAGGCTTATGCCTGGGCAGAGACATAGGCTTGCCCTACCTATTCTGTACGTATTCTTTTAAGGAGATTTAAGAGGGTGGTTTTAATAATTTCTTTGCTAATGCAATTTTTACGGTGAATAAAATAATGATCTGGCGGATGCAGCCATCGATTCATGTTTGGGAAATAATTATTTGATATGTTTGTGTATGGAATTTTGTTTGCCGCGACCATCAATTTAATACATGTTTTTATGAAAAATATCTTTGTTACGTTGCTTATAAGTATCAGCATATCATTTGCTGCCAATAGTCAATCTACCGTCGACGCCCCACCGCAGGTTAAAACTGCCAATGGGATGCTGGAAGGTGTGAATGAATCAGGCTTGCGCATTTTTAAAGGGATACCATTTGCACAACCACCTGTAGGGGATCTGCGCTGGAAAGAACCTCAGCCGCTGCTCAACTGGCGGGGAATAAGAAAAGCAGACAAATTTGGCCCGCGCGCCATGCAACTGCCTTTGTTTGGTGATATGAATTTTCGTTCTAACGGAGTAAGTGAAGATTGCCTCTATCTTAATGTATGGACGCCTGCCGTATCTGATAAAGAACGGTTGCCCGTGCTGGTATATTTTTATGGTGGCGGTTTTGTTGCCGGTGATGGCTCAGAACCAAGATATGAAGGACCCAGTTTGGCGCGTCGTGGGATCGTAACCATCACTGTTAATTATCGCCTGGGCGTTTTTGGATTTTTATCTCATCCGGAGTTAACCAAAGAGTCGCCACATCATGCTTCCGGCGATTACGGATTAATGGATCAGGCGGCTGCTATTAAATGGGTTCAACAAAATATTGCAGCCTTTGGTGGGGATCCTAAAAGAATAACCATTGCAGGTGAGTCTGCCGGTTCTTTTGCAGTAAGTGCACTAATGGCTTCTCCCCTCTCAAGAAATATAATTGAAGGCGCTATCGGCGAAAGTGGATCATTGCTGGGCGGCCACTCAACCGTACCACTGGCAGAAGGTGAACAGGCAGGTGTAAAGTTTGCCACCAGTATTGGCGCAAATACGCTGGCGTCTATGCGGGCAATGTCTGCAGACGAAATATTAAAAGCAACCTCCAAACCTGGTAATGGCCGCTTTCCCGTAACCGTCGACGGATATTTTCTTCCCTTATCACCTGCGGCAATTTATTCCGCCGGCGAGCAGGCACACGTGCCATTGTTGGTTGGATGGAATTCTATGGAAGGAAATGGAGCCTCTGTTACCGGAAAAGAATCAACCAAAACAAGTTTTACAAGTGCCGTGCAAAAATTGTATGGAGAAAATGCGGCTGGTATATTGAAAGTGTATGATCCCGCTACAGATGAAGATGTTTGGCAAGTGGCGACTGATCTTGCAAGTGATCGGTTCATTGGTTTTGGTACGTGGAAATGGTCAGACATACATAGCCAGACAGGACAAAGCCCGGTCTATCGTTATCTCTATAGCAGACCAAGACCCGTCATGCGCGCAGAAATGGGCAACGCTACAGCAGGATTAGCCGGTGGTGTTATTAGAAATGCAGACTCGTCTGTAAAAAAAGCAGCTCCGGCAATGGGTGCTGTTCATTCAGCCGAAATAGAATATGCATTGGGCAATTTGCCAACTAACCGCGTATATGACTGGCAGCCTGAAGATTATATGGTTTCTGAAATTATGGAGGCCTTCTTCGCCAACTTTATTAAAACCGGTAATCCAAATGGCGTTGGTTCACCGCAATGGCCCGCTGTAAAAAGTAAAGAGCCTGCGGTTGTTATGCATATTGATGTGCAAACCCGGGCGGAAACAGAAAAGAACCGTGCGCGGTATTTATTTTTAGATGAATTGAATGGGAAGTAAGGAAAATTTTAATGCGATAATCCCCAAAGGCTTTCCCGTTTTATAACAGTTCAATTTTGTACCCGTAAACAAAATAAAATCTGTAAGAAATAAAGTAATTTTTGTTGACAAGCTTGAGATTCGTTCAGGCAATTGTTATGAGGAAAAATTTTACAACATGATAATCAATAAAACAAGCCGTGCCAGCGGCGTTGCCTGTTAAACTTTTCGCTGCATTTCTCAATATTTATTTTTTTGCTCACGCGAAGGACATAATGTGTTTATGACGCGAAAAAGAATCGACGTTTTGATCGTCTAAGATCTAAAAAACCACCAGCGAAACCTGGCTTTCTTACATAGTCTTCCTTTCGTACATCTGCTGAATAACCAACTGCAATTTTCGACGATTATTTCTGCACGTTCGTCGGGTAATTTCTCAAAAGGTTTTCTCCTTCCTCACCTTTATCATGCAAACGCAGCGGCTATTTTAAATAGGTGCTATCACTTCTTCATCAATATTCAAAACAGTTTTTATGACGAAAATATTACTCTTACTGCTGACAGCAATGAGTGCGCAGTTAATCACTTATTCTCAAAATGTGGGCATTAACGCCGATGGCAGCACGCCCAATGTGAACGCGATGCTCGATATAAAATCTGCCAACAAAGGCATTTTAATTCCGCGTACCAGCACAACCAGCCGCATGGCCATTCCCAATACAAAAGGGTTGTTCTTGTATGATACAACCGTCAGTTCATTCTGGTATAATGACGGTGCCGCGTGGCAACAAATGTCAGGCGGATCTTTTTCGTCCAACGGTACTGTTAATTATCTTCCCAAATTTACGGGCACTACTGCTGTTGGTAACTCACAACTTGTAGACAATGGCCAGTATGTGGGAATTGGAACAACCAGTCCTAAAGCCGGCTTAAATATTATTCATAATGGCGGTATCATAGCTAAAGGCGATACGTTGTCAGCAAATAATTATACACTTACTGAAACCGGCACTGGTGCTAAATTTATCTGGCACCCAAAACGCGGTGCTATACGTGCAGGTTTTTTAGACGCAACCTATGGTTTTTTATGGGATGATCAATACACCGGAAACTGGTCAGCAGCCTTTGGGTATAATGAATTTGCAAATGGCATGGCTTCTTTCGCAACAGGTTCCAATACTTCTTCGAGTGGCAGTTACTCTTTTTCATGCGGCTTTAATTCACAGGCATTCCGTACTGGTTCTATTGCTATGGGCAACAGCGCAAAGGCGGAAGGGGATTATTCGTTTGCAGCAGGAAATGGCGTAGTTGCAGTGGGTGCTTCCTCTGTAGCAATGGGTTATCAATCCGCTACGCAGGGCGACTATTCATTTGCATTGGGTAATAATTGTTATTCTGGTGGCAGGTCTTCATTGGCAGCAGGATTCAGTTGCCAGTCAACCGGCATAGGCGCAGTTGCACTGGGCTATAGTAATATAGCTGCCGGTAATTTTTCCTTCTCTGCTGGAAGTTTGTCGCATGCAAATGGGGACAATTCTGTAGCCATGGGAGATAATACGACGGCTACCGGCAACTCTGCATTTTCAATGGGTGACTTCACCAATGCTGGCGGTGATTATTCGTTTGCTGATGGCATTAATGCAAAAGCAAATGGCTCATCTTCTGTTGCAATAGGCGTTAATATAACCGCCACCGGGCACAACTCCATGATCTTTGGATCAAACCTTTTTGATGCCGGACACAAAGGAGATTTTATGCTGGGTGATACCGACCCGTGGAATGCAGGCGCAGTTGGCAGTGGTACTGATGATCAGCTGATATGCCGGTTTAACAATGGATATTATTTTATAACAGGCGGCAATACGAATCGTACCGGAATGGTAGCTAATCATGGAGACAACAGTTGGTCGCAGATAAGTGACAGCACAAAAAAAGAAAAAATAATTCCTGTTGACGGTGAAGTATTATTAACTAAAATCTCAAAATTCAAATTGTGCACCTGGAATTATAAAGGACAGGATCCTAAAATATTCCGCCACTATGGTCCGATGGCGCAGGATTTTCATAAGGCATTTGGTCATGATGTATTGGGAACAATTGGAAATGACACTCTAATTAACCAGTCAGATTTTCTGGGCGTAAGTTTTACTGCCATACAGGCACTGGAAAGAAGAACAGAAAAAATTGAACAGCAACAAAAGCAAATACTGGAGTTGCAAAATAAAAATGAAATACTTGCGGCAAATAACGAAAAGTTACAGCTGCAATGGCAAAATATGCTGGCGGTTCTTGATGCCGTAAATAAAAAGGTTGAGCTGCTTGCTTCAGCCAAAAATAATACCAGCATGGGAGAACAAACGATTGCTGCAAGCGTGAACCGTTAAACATATTTTATGAAAATATTTTTTAGCTATATACCCGCTGGTTTTTTATTACTGGTTGTCTGCCAACCATCTTTTAGCCAGGGCATTTACAACTCGGCAAGTATCGTTGTAAATGGAAATGCGGTTATAACGGTGCAGAATGGTTGCTTTTCAAATAATGGTAGTTTTTATCCTGGTAATGGAACAGTCGAATTTACCGGAATTGCTGCAACAAATACGTCAGCCATTGGCGGCAGCAGTACAACGCCGTTTTACAATCTGACTATTAACAAAGCAGACAATGCAGGCCGTCTTGCAGGAAATATCAGTGTGGATGGCAGCTTGCTGATGCAATCTGGTAACCTTGAGCTCAATCTCTTTAATATTGATTTAGGCAACGGAGCAGGTTCAATCATGAATGAAAATATACACGCGCTCATCACCGGAACAACTGGTGGAAACGTTATTAAAACAGCCAGTCTGAATGCACCTGCGTCTGTAAACCCTGGTAATATTGGTATTGCTATCAGTAGTGCCGCCAATCTGGGTAATACAGTAATAAAGAGAGGGCACCAGCAACAAACCATCCCTGGTGGATTGATGAGTATTAATCGTTATTATGATATCACCCCCACCAATAATAACTCACTCAATGCAAGTTTGCAAATGTATTACCTCGATAACGAGCTGGCAGGTATCAATAAAAGCACCTTGAATTTTTACAGGAGCGAAGACAATGGCATCAGTTATTCATTGGATGGAGCGGATAATAATGATCAAATCAATGATTGGGTATTGAAAAACAATATACCTCAGTTATCGAGATGGACGCTGGCAGGCAGTACCAGTGCGTTGCCGGTAAAACTAATTTCTTTTACAGCGCAACTGGTAAACCGGCAAACAAAACTGCAGTGGATAACCACACAGGAAATAAACAGCAGCTATTTTGACGTGCAACGATCACCGGATGGCACCACATTTAATAAAATATTGAACGTTCCTGCGCAAGGCAACAGCAATCTTCAAAGCGCGTACAATGCAACAGATTTAAATCCTGCTAACGGAATTGATTATTATCGTTTAAAGGAAGTTGATAAAGATGGAACCTTTAGTTTTTCTCCTGTTGTATATGTAAAATTAAATGATGGCGCAACTTATTCCGTGTTTCCTAATCCGGCGTCTGCGATATCTTACCTTAATATTAATCTGCCTGCCGCAAAACGTGCTGCCATTGGTTTGTATGATGTAAATGGAAGAATGTTACAGGAAAAAGCAGCTGTTCAACTAAATGCAGGGAACAACCAGGTGCCGTGGGATATCAGCGGGCTGGCGAAAGGAATTTACTTCCTGCAATCATCCGACTTATCCATGCCGGTTATAAAAGTGGTGAAACTGTAATCCATGATCCTTTTCCAGTAAGATATTCCTGGCTGGTGCCATTGGCGTCGTACAATGTAAACTTACTATTGGCACCCTCAAAAACTTTAAGCTGTTGATTGCTTACGGCATCATACCATTCTGCTAAAAAACCGCTTATTTTTGTCTGCAATTGATCCTCCAGGCAAAAAAACAGCCCGTAAATTTTATTTTACGGGCTGCCAGTTTTCAGACTTTATAATATTGTTCCCAGCCTTTGCGCGGTGGCGGACCAATCAATAAATCATTGGCCATTTTATTATTCGTGATTATTTTTTTATCGCGATCGAATTCTAATTTAACATCCGTCCATTGCGCGAGTACGCCCAGGCAGAACACCTGGCTGAGCGGGCCTGCAATCGAAAATGGTGAACGTGTTTGCTCCTCTCCCTGGCAGGCAAGTAAGAAATTCTTCCAATGATTAGAGGGGCTAACCGGCACGACCGGTAATTTTGATGCCATCTCTTTCGCTTTCTCTTCCGGTATAATCGACAACGTACTTCCATGTGAACCTCCTTTAAAAGTTAGTTCCTTGCTATAAATAATCTTCCCCGGGTTAAGTTTAACAGGTTTTAGTGCGCCATTGCTCGGGGGTGGAATATTCGGGTCGAGCCCGGAAACGCCATACCCTGCTGGTATCGGCGGCAGATTATCCAACCCATCATACCATTTAACTTCTACAGGTGGCATGTTGCCTCTTTTCGGAAATTTGAACGATAAGGTTGTTGACATCGGATAGAAAAAATTATTATGCCCCTCCGCTTTAATAGGATTGATCTCATACGGCAAGCCAAGATCAAGAAATTGATGGGCTGTGTCCAGCAGATGCGCACCCCAATCGCCCAGTGCACCCATCCCGAAATCGTACCAGCAACGCCATTGCCCGTTTACAAAATCTTTATTGTAGGAGTGTCCCTGCGTAGTTGTTTGCCATATATTCCAATCAAGCGTTTCAGGTACAGGCTGTGCTGGCGGAAACGAGGTGATGTTTGGATCCCAACCATGCCAGCGACGCGCAGAATTCATATGTGCTGTAATTGCCGTTACATCCTTAATAATGCCAGCATCTACCCATGCTTTAAATTGAAAATAGTTTCCTTCAGAGTGGCCCTGGTTGCCCATCTGCGTCACTACTTTATTGTATTTTTTGGCGGCTTTCATCATCAGCTCCACTTCATTAAATGTTCTTGCCATCGGTTTTTCACAATACACATGTTTGCCAAGGCCCATAGCCATCATGGTAATAGGGAAATGTGAAAAGTCTGGAACTGCAATGGACACCGCCTCAATCTGGCTGCCCATTTTATCAAACATCTGCCTGAAATCCTGGAAACGTGGCACATCCGGAAATTGTTTCATAATAGCAAGGGTATGCGGTGCGCCCATATCTACATCACAAAGCGCAACGATGTTTGCCAGCCCCGTTTTGTAAAGCTCGGGTATAATCTCTCCTCCCCTGTTACCAATTCCGATGCATGCTAAGTTTACCTTTTGTGTTCCCTGCGATTTCAATAGTATTCCCGGTGCTGCAATGGCGGCGGAAGCAAGCATTGCCTGTTTTAAAAATTTCCTCCTGGAGTAGTCGTTAGTAGTCATTTTTTTCAATGGTTTATAAATTCCCTTCAATATACATTGAAAAATTCAGACAGAACTTTGAGAAAGGGTTAAAATATAAATCGGTCGCCCGATAATCGCTCAAACGTTATAGTAAATGTTTAACTGACCTGCAGCATGCTGGCGACAAATGAGGGTTCGCGCAGCAATTGTGGCGACATCCCATTACGTATAAGAAGTATTTATCATTCAGAACATCACTAGATGATGCCAAGTAATTTTTCGTTTGCATATTCAAGCGCCTGAACAGGAGAATCAAAAATAAGCGGCGTTTTTTCTTCAGTTAGCAACATAATTCCACCCGGATGGCTTTCCGGGTCCTTTGTGTGATAACTGGCTGTAAAATATTCTTTTGGATCATCATGTGTAATATGCCTTTCATGCGGCTCAATTATAATCCATAAGTCTTTCCCATTTATTTGTACTTTCTCTGTCATCATTATTATTTTTTTGCCGGAATATCTTTATACAATACCTGCTCTTTGGTATAGTATGTCTTCATCATTCCTTTCTGATCAATAATTATAGGGGCACCAGTAGGACTTTTCGTTTTCTCTTTTGTATGAATTTTCAAAAAAGTTTTTACTTCGCTATTAATTTTTCCCTTGAAGTTTGTATAAATCTGCTCTATTTCTTTTTTCAGGATCTTCTTAGTGATAACAACCAGATCTTTAATCTTGTCGTCAGGGATGGCAGCAGCAATGGAATAAGGTGATATCCTGGCTTCCCAAAGAATTTCATCAGAATAGCTATTCCCAATACCCCTGATAACGTTTTGATCCGTCAAAATTTTTTTTATTGTTGTCTTTCTTTTTAAGGCTGCCTGGAGGTATTTAAAATTGAGGTCCGGCGACAGTGCATCGACACCCAGTTTATCAACCGGGTCAAGTTTTATATTGGCATTTTTCATTCTGTCTGTAAGCACCATGCCGGGCGCATTATCAAAATAGAATTCGGCAATGGCAGAATGATGATCGTTTAATTTATCGAACGTAAAAATATCCCCGGTCAGCATAAGGTGCAGACCCAACAATACACCCTCTGAAAATTCAAAGCGCATTTCCTTTCCTGACCGGTAAATTCTTTTCAGGGTTTTACCATCCAACGCTTTTGGATAAGCACTCAGGGGATCTTTTAACTTTTGGCCATTAACTATTTTTATCCTGATTAGTTTTTTACCGGCAAAAATCTTATCCAGGTTCCTCGTAAAAACTTCTATGTCGGGTATTTCAGGCATTTCATTTCTATTATTATAAATTACTAAGCTTTGTACATATAAGCGCTGCACGTGATGTCCTATTTTTTTTATACAACGGCTTCTTTTGATTTGTGCATCACTTTTCTGATCAGCGACTGTGGATTACTTTTAAGGTGGTGCTGCTCTCTGCTGGCATTTCTTCTTTTTACGAGGAAATAGGTAAGCGCAGCGCCTGCCGCGATGGCGGCGCCGGCAATGATTTTCTTTATGTTCTTGTCCATATAAAAGTTTTTAATTCTTATCCAATGTATATGCCAAGTATGATTGTCTTTCTTTTATTTGGCCCATTCGTGCAGCATCAATAGCACTTCTTATTAAATCCACGATCTATACACGTATGGCAGCTCGTTTTTTAAAATAATGTGGAATTTATTTCCCTCCTTTTTTAAAGATTTGCGGGCCTGATTGAAAAATTTGACTGGCATGGTATTTATCTTCTTTTCCCTGACAGCTAATCAATAAAAACCAACAATTATGCAATCCACTAAACCCCTGGATAAAAATATCCAGTTCCTAATCAGTGCAAATTATCAGCGTATGATAACATTTGAGCAAGCCGCATTTTTAACCACCGAGCAAAGTTTCAAAGAATTCTATCTTGAAAAGGCGGACGAAAGCGAAATAAATATCCAGCAATTGTATTTAATGCTGGACGCAAATAATTCCGGCGGATGGCAAAACGCAGGAATGCCCAATGTTAACTCCGATACGTTTCTATCAACCATGTTTCATGGAAAAAAAAGTACGCTGAAAATTCTTGAATCAGTTAAGATAATTGAAAAGAATATTGTTAAGTGGTATAAAAGTACACTAAAAGAAATCATTGATCTTCCTGTTGAAGTGACAGGATTGATTGAACAACAATATAAGTCGCTCAATCATGCACAGCTGCAGCTTGAATGCCTGTAATTCATAAATTTATTTTTTGTACTTTTATTTTTATCCGCAACTTCTGTGTTATACATTCGTGACAGCATGTTACAATATGAAAATAGCAACCTACAATGTAAATGGCGTGAATGGGCGGCTGCCGGTGCTGTTGCGCTGGCTTAAAGAAGCTGCGCCGGATATAGTGTGTTTGCAGGAATTAAAAGCACCACAAGAAAAATTTCCAGAAAAAGAAATTAATGAAGCCGGATATAACGCTATCTGGAATGGACAAAAAAGCTGGAACGGCGTTGCCATTCTTGCCCGCGGCCTGGAAATAAAAGAGACCATGAGAATATTGCCTGGCGATGAGGCGGATAGCCATAGTCGTTATATTGAGGCCATTGTTAACAACCTGTTGGTCGGCTGCATTTATTTACCAAACGGCAACCCTTCTCCGGGCCCCAAATTTGATTATAAATTGGAGTGGTTCAAAAGACTGAGGGCACATGCTAAAAAGCTACTACAACATGATGTGCCAACCGTTTTAATTGGGGATTTTAATGTAATGCCTGCAGATTTAGATGTGTACAAACCGGAGCGCTGGAAAGATGATGCTTTGTTCAGACCAGAAACAAGACTGGCATTTAAAAAACTGGTGGATCAGGGATGGACCGATGCCATACGCACATTATATCCGGATGAAAAAATTTATACATTTTGGGATTATTTCCGCAATGCCTATGGCCGCGATGCAGGTTTGCGTATAGATCATTTTTTGTTAAACCAGCAGCTGGCTAAACGCCTTTTGTCTGGCGGAGTCGATCGTCACGTTCGGGGTTGGGAGAAAACAAGTGATCATGCTCCCGTGTGGATTAAATTGAAAGATAAATGAGTCAATCAATCAGCGGGGATATAAACCATGCTGTTACGGTTCAACTTGTTGAATATTTGCCCTTGCTGTTTTCGTTTTAAAATGAATAAATGCCTCAGCTGCTTTTACCCCCGCTTCCAGGCCCCGGAACTCTTCCATTTGTTTAAAAAATGCATTATAGGTATTTATTGGATCCTGTGTTTTGTGGGCATACATCGCAACTTTTTTAAGATCCTGGAAGTCTGTAATGTCAACATAATCTGTTGGAACAAATACCATGGTTTCGCTGCCCGTATTTACCTCGTAAAAATAAAGATCAAACTGTTTACTCATTTTTGTCCACGCATTTAATATCAGCAGGCCTGTAACCTGGTGATCATGATGTGTATCCACCGGCCATTGTGTAAACACCATATCAGGTTTTTCTGCTGCAATGATTTTCAACATCTCTTCATTGGCCTGGTTGCTTAAAATGGTGTTACCATCAATCTGCCCGGCAAAACGGGGCGTAACATGCAAAGCGCTGCAAGCAACTTCTGCTTCCTTCGTTCGCAGCGCAGCAGACTCCGCATACAATTTATCAGGGTCGCCTGCTTCGCCGCGCGTCAGGTATAAAAAAGTAATTTTGTGTCCAGCCTTACTATATTTTGCCATTGTGCCGCCGCAGCCAAATTCAGGGTCTCCGGGATGTGCACCAGCACAAATAATATTAAGTTGCTTAAATGATATATCCGGAATAGTAAGTGTATTTATTTTTTTGTTTGATATTGGAGGAACAGTTAGCGCAAGGCTGCCAAAACCTATTACTGATGACTTGATAAAGTTTCTTCTTGAAGCATTTTTTTTCATATTAATAATATTGACTGTATAAAGATAGACAGATATACCGCGGCTTTGAACAAGATTGAAATTTTCATCTTATATTACCAAGGCGGCATTAAGAAATGCCGCCCCTTTATCCAACAGGCAATCATCAAAACTCATTACCATGCGATATTTATTATCACCGTTATTTATAATCATTTCCTTTCTGGCTGTTGCGCAAAAGACAGACCGTACGCTACAAAAAAAAATTGAAGCCTTAACAAAAAATTTTAATGGGGACATTGGTATTTATGTCCGGGATCTTAAAAACAACCGTGTAGTAAGCATTCATGCCGATACTATTTTCCCAACCGCCAGTATTGTAAAAATCCCGATTCTTATTGGGATCATGAGCAAAATACAACAAGGAGAACTCAGCTATCATCAGCGGTTAACCTACACCGATTCGTTGTTTTACAGTGAAGGCGATGATATTCTTTCTGCATTTAAAGACAGTGCTACCATTGAACTAAGTAAGGTAATGATGCTTATGATTACAATAAGCGATAATTGTGCGAGTCTCTGGTTGCAGGGTTTAAGCGGCGGTGGCACAAGAATCAACGGTATACTGGATAGCCTTGGCTTACAAGCAACGCGCGTAAATAGCCGTACCCCCGGCAGGGAAAATAATAGGAAACTTTATGGCTGGGGACAAACCTCTCCGCGCGAAATCGCTGTATTAATGGAACGCATCGTGAACGGAGAAATTATAAATAAGGAATCAAGTGACAGAATGCTTCGCTTGTTAGGCCGGCAGTATTGGGATGAGGTGGCACTCTCACAAATTCCTGCGGGTGTTTTTGTTGCTGATAAAAATGGCGCGCTCGATGAAAACAGAAACGAAGTTGTATATGTAAATGGCAAAAAGAACCCGTATATTTTTAGCGTTTTTACAAAAAACAATAAAGATAAAAGCTGGAAACCTGATAACGAAGCCTGGGTACTCACCAGGAAAATATCTGCGCTGCTCTGGCATTACTATAACGATTGATCCATGATTCGTATCATCAACCATTTTTATGAATTTGTTTTAAAAATACTTGCTATGACCTGGTAAAATTATTTGTTAGAGAGGTGGATTTTTGAAAGAATAAAAAAATGGGCAGCAACTGGTATCGAAAAAATAAATTAAGTTGTAATGGCCGCCGGTGTAAATATTTGTTCCAGCATACTAAATAGTTCCGGATGTTTTTGTTGCATGAGGTGAGGCTGCTCAAAAAAATATTCTGCCGTTACTGCCAGGAATTCCGCTTCGTTGGTAGCCCCATACGGGTTGATATCCGACTTTCCGGATCTAATCAATTGAATTTCCTGGTGCATGCGTTTTAACCAGGGCACAGCGTATTGATGTTGTAATAACGCCCCCGGTAATCCGTCTGTATCTCCGTCGGCTTTATCAATCAGGTGTACAAACTCATGCAAGGCTGTGTTTGATTTTCCGGTGCTGCTCAAAAAACCATTTCGCACGTCCTGCTTTGATAGAATCATCACGTTTTGCATCGGACCGTTTCCCACCATTCCCAATGTATCACGACCGCTTCCGGCAATACGGTAATCTGCGTCGAAAGAATCCGGGTACAATAATATTTCATGAATATTTCTATATTCCCAATTTTTAAATGCAAAGATGGGAATGATAGCCGCGGCAGCTATCAGAACGCTGTCAATATCTTCAACGGTTGTTTTAATTCCCGTAATGCGCACGGTTTGTAAAAAATGCTGCACCGATTGTTCAAATCTTATTTTTTCTTCTGCTGACATTTTTTTGTAAAATGATACATGCTGAAGAAGTATTTCTTTTTCAGTGTCAAAGCCAGGTTGAGCGAATGGTTTTTTTTTCCTGGTGGAAGCGTATAGTACCGAAATAATGACGATAGCTGAAATAACGAGAATGATTACCTGCATATAAATTGTATTGCACCGAATTCAAAAACATTCATAAGACATGCTGCCGTTTTGAACAACATAGAACTTCCGGTGGGGCAATTTATACTTTTACTTTTGTTATAGCAGCAATGGTTTTTAAAAGGCCAGGCGACCGGTTTGTTCCAGCACAATCAGTAACAAGTCAAAATAAAAGCCGTCCCTAGATACTTAAGACGGCTTAATATCATTAGCACTGTTCCTATCCCTTATCTTCAGGTTGCGGTGCTGGTTTTTTCGGCTTATAGTAATTCACCTTCGCATCATACACCGCTTTATCCCGGTCCATTTTGAGCTGGTGCACGATTTTTTTCCGCTCATCCTTGCTTAGACTTGTATCATGCTTCGCAGACTTAATTTTATCGCTGTAATCATTTTTAATATCATCTACCTCCACCTGGAGCCTGGAAGAAATTCTGTAACCGTTTCTGTATCCATACGGATATCCAAAAGGATAATATCCAAATGGGGAATAATAAAACGGAACGTAGCCCAGGCCGTATGAATAGGCAGGCACTCCAATATAGATACGTCCCCTGTTAAGGCCGTGCTGGGCGGCCACTGCCATCGTTAAACCTACTGCCACTGCAATGGTTATTATCTTTTTCATAATTAAATTGCTTGTTTAAAGTAAATAATTAATTGTCTCTCTTTAATTGTCTTCCTGATTGTCTTCGTTCTAGAATTGTTTCATGTTTATCTTATTTACACCCGATCATAAAATCATTATCGCTTTTTCTTAATTTGATGGATGGTTGACGGTTGAATAAAGCAGCGGGCTGACAGGTGTTCAAGAGATTATAAAAGTTTGATCAAAAAGATCAATCAAACTTCCTTAATGGAACGATTGATTACATAACAATACGGTTAAATTTGTACTATGGTTTGTTGGGCGGTGATTGCTGAAATCTGTTTAACAATCACACAACAATGGATTATATTTTATTTAACAATCCATTTTTTTTAGCTTTATCGATGCATTCAAAAAAATGAAATGATATGGAAGACAAGTCCCAACCTTCTTTTCTTGAATTTCTACCAGTAAGTTTGTTTGGCGCTGTTATGGCATTTGCCGGCCTGTCCTTTTCATGGGGTTGGGCAGAAAAAATATGGCCTTTGCCTGGCTGGATCAAAGAAATTTTCAGCGTACTGGCAATCACAATTTTCATAGCCCTTACCATTGCATACATTTTAAAATGGATTCGTTTTCCGGCGTTGGTTAAAACAGAGTTCAATCATCCGGTATCGGTTAGTTTTTTCGGCACATTTATTATCGCATTGCTTTTATTGCCAGGAATTATTCTTCCTTACAGCGCGTCACTTGCTGTTATAATATGGTCTTGTGGCGCATGTTTAATGTTTTTGTTCGCATGGCTTGTTCTGAGAAAATGGATTGACCGGCAGCAGGAACCCGCCAGCGCATTGCCTGCCTGGATCATTCCTGTTGTGGGAACGCTGGATGTACCCATTGTTGGTTACCGGTTGCCCATCGCCGGTATACATGAAATTTGCCTCGCTTTTTTTGGGATAGGGATCATTTTTACAATTATTCTACTACCGGTAATAATTTCAAGACTATTGTTCCAGGCGCCATTACCGGAAGCACTTCAGCCAACGCTGTTAATACTGATTGGCCCGTTTGCCCTTGCATTTTCAGGATATGAATCTCTTACCGGTGTACAGGACATGATGGCAAGTGTTTTTTATTACTTTGATTTGTTTCTACTACTGATACTTGGTAGCAAGCTTGTTTTGCTTCCGCAATGTTGCCCCTTTCGCGTTACATGGTGGGCGGTTGGTTTTCCACTGGTAGCCATTACCATTGCTTCGTTCAGGTATGCCAGTCATAAAACCAACACAATATTTACCATCGTTCCCGCCGTGCTTCTTATACTATCTACATTTATTATTGTCTACCTTTTTTGTCAAAGTATATATCGCCTGGTCAGCCATCAGCTTTTACTGCCAAAACCTGCAAACGAACAAGCGACCCGTTTAATGGAGCCTGGTGTTCATTGAGTTTCAGAAAAACGACCGCCGGATCAGATTGATTAAAAGACCAGGTTATTCGTAATAGCCGGTGAGATACCGTAATGGTTCGGACTATTGAAAAGAAGCCAGTTTTTATTGTCTGAACGTCTTAGTTCCTGATGTTTCAAACCTGATTTCTTTAAAAGGTACAGCAATTCCCGCCTTGCAGGATTTCGTCAGAACAGTTGTTGTGGAACACCGGTCACGAGGGCAAAACATATAAGAACGAGGTGGGTTTTGTACTCCAGCCATGGATTAAATAGAATACCAAATTCTCCCATGGTCAATACCTCCATGCCTGTTTGCGCAGTGAAGTTCCATATTTGTAAGGCCGCCATGAGCTTCTGGTGATCGGATGGACACAGCCCTGCAGGACGGGAGCCAGGAAACTATAAGGCATTACATCGTCATCTACCTGAAGTAATGTTTATATCTATAACTTTGTTGTAGCATAAAAATTCCATTATGAATACAAGTTGTAATAAAGAAGATGCGAAGGCTGCCATCGGGCCCGTTGTAATTGCGGACGAATGCGGCGATACTTTATGGGACGCAGTGCTCGAACAAGAACAGAATAATAAGCCAAAGAATTTTGGTGCAATTGCATTTACACCCGCAGTAAAAGAAATGCAAGAAAGATTGGGGAGTCGTTCCAGCTATGCAAGAATGGAAAAAAAAAATTATACAGACGGCCTGACTGAAAACGAAAATGAGTTTATCTCACAGCGGGATAGTTTTTTCATGGCATCTTTCAGCGAAAGTAAATTTCCATATGTCCAGCACCGGGGCGGACCAAAAGGATTTTTGAAAGTACTAGACCCAAATACACTCGGGTTTATAGATTTTAGCGGCAACCGCCAATATATTTCTGTGGGTAATATTGCAACCAATAATAATGTTGCATTGATAATGGTTGACTATCCTGCACGAGCCCGGTTGAAAATTCTTGCCAAAGCTGAAATCATGGAGTTGAAAGACAATCCACCTCTTTACGAATTATTAAATCTTCCAGATTATAAGTTTCACCCGGAGCGAATGATAGTATTGCATGTAGAAGCTTATGACTGGAATTGTTCGCAACATATTTTTCCCCGCTTTACGATAGAAGAAATTGAGGATGCCCTGGCAACGCAACGCGTACAAATTAATCTACTCGAAGAAGAATTAAATATGCTGAGAAAAAAAGTAAACGACGCAGGGATTTAACTGCCAGAATGCATTGAAACTATAAACCGAAACTTTTTAACTTGTTCTCACCTTTACAACAATCTTCTTTACCATCTCAGGTTTGTCTTTCACTTTAATACCCCCGCAATGCGCATCCTTTTCAGGAAAAAGAATAAAGATGGTCATGGAATCAGATAAATAATATTTGCCTTTCGCAGTATAAAATGCGATGTCTTTTGCCGGATCATATTCTTTTTTAAGGACTGCATTGCCATAAGGCGCTATCCCAATCATTTCTTTTCCCGAAATAACACAATGGATATCCGCGTAATTTTTATGCGCTTCAAACAATAC
>JBDUAY010000421.1:0-5096 GCA_040004415.1 Bacteroidota bacterium
ACAATAAATTTAGAAATGCATGGTATAAATGAAAATAGTGTGGTATCAGGAAATTGATTGCCTGAAAGCATTTGGGGTGCAACTCACTGCCCTTTTAAAATATTTTACAAAATGTGAAGGATCAGTAAACTCCATGTCAAAGGCGATTTCTGAAATGGTTTTGTCTGTGTAAATCAGCAAACGTTTGGCTTCATTCAGTACAAAATCTGACAGCACTTCTCCGGCTGGTTTTTGAATACTTTTCTGGCAGGCTGCGTTGATGTTTTGGGGCGTGGTGTGAAGCTTCTCTGCGTAATAAGCTACTTTATTCTTCACTCCATTATCAGCACTTAGCAACTGGATAAACGCCTGAAACAAATCTGATGTATGTTCCGCCTTTTGCGTAATCGGTTTTGAAACTTCCAATGCTTTAGCAAGCAGTGATTTTAGTAAGCCTTCTGTTATTTGAAAGTTGCTACTGCCATCGGTGTTAATTTCTTCAGTGAGCAGTTCCAACAACTTCTCAATGGTATTGGTATCTTTTAAATGCAGGCAACATTCGCTGCTTATTTGAGTAAGCAAAGATTTGAGTTCGCTGTCAAGACTTTTTTCTACAAAGGGCTTGCGAATGATAACCACATATCCGTCGGGCTCTGAAGTAATGTCCCAATAATGTACTTGCTCCTTACGAACAAGAAACATCACCGGTGGGTTAATTGCATATTTGTTTAAATCAATGTGATGGTAGCCGCTGCCCCGGGAGAGATAAATGATTTCAAAATAGTTGTTGTGTTTGTGGGGGGTAGTCGTTCTTACGCCTTTCTTAAAAGGTGTTACCTTAATGACCTTGTCTTTTTCTATTTTGTTGTTTATTAATAGCTGGCGCGGCATAGTGTGGACTTCCTTTTATAAAGATAAGCGTTGGTGTTACAACAGATCAAAAAAAAGACCCGGGGCTTAAGCATTATCCTGTTTTTATACATCCGGCTGCAAACCAGCGGAACCAAGATAGCACCATGCGATCTAAAAAAAATGAGCATGCTGTATTGCTGAAAAAACTGACTAATGCAATAACAAAAGGATAATCGCACCGATAATTCCAGCAATGGTCAGATACACACCCGAACTGAAAAGTTTTGTACCCGGCTTGAACATCCAAAAGGCAGAGACAGACATAAAAAGCAAAGCGATACCAAAGAGTGTTGTAAAATAGTGTGCTGTATCTTTGCTGCCACTTTTGTGCAATTCTGTAAAAGGGATTATCCATGCATACCATTCCCTGGTAGTATAGGTAGCAGAACCCGTTTGGCTATTGTATGATCCTTGCTGAAAATAAACAAGCACCCCTTCTTTTTTCGTCACTTTTACATCGCGAAGACGCAGTGCCGGACCTAGTTGTGCGTCTGATAAACCTGGGGAAAGCTGCATTTCATGGATAATATCATGCTTTAATAAATTTGTGTCCCGGTATGTTTGTAAAAGCCCGCTCAGGCCGTAAATAATTACGATTCCCGCTATAAAAAATCCAATTTTATTATGAAAATACCGCATATACCAACGAAGGTTTTTTCTTGACTTATTAATTTCCTGGTTCATTTGTTGCATTTTTTGTTTAAACGATAATAACGCATTGATTGCATGGCAAATTATTAAATGGATTGATAACTACTTTGAAAATGCTGCAAACCCCAAAAAAATTGCTGTGAAGTAAAGAATTTACGCGTCAGGTATTCATTACAGAACGGGCCGGATCAATGATTTTTTTTCTCACTATTTTTATTTGAACTGTTTCATGGTTATCCTGGAATATTTTTATGCCTAACGAGTAAGGTTCGACCCCCTACCCCGGTTTTGCTTTATGGTTGTTTATTTCAAACCTGATTCAATTGTTCGTCATGCCACTAATTATGCTGGAACAAAACATACAGGCAACACACGCTGCGTTACGGGCAGATGCAGATTTAAAAATCAACCATCAGCCGGCGCCGGAGAATGAAATTATTTTATTACAACTGGAAAATCAGAACGAAATGATTACCAAAATTTTGAAGGATCTAAAAAAAAGGAACTCGCTGATGGTGGTACAGTATTGCAACGAAAAGCGCACACACAGCGAGAAACAGAAAATGAAAACCTGATCCCTACCGATATCTACCACAATTAATTTTGCACTTTGATAAACAAATCGATTGGAAGTGTAATTAATTGGATATAATGCCATTTTTATATGCTTAAAAAATATTGGATAAGGCTTGTCCCCATTATAAATATCTGTGGATTGGAAGAATCAAATAGTATTTATTTCTTTGCCCATTCATCGCAATCTTGTAGCATTTTGATAAAAGCTTTTTTACTAAACATGCTGCTATTACGCTCCAATTATTTTGGCTGCAAAAAAAGCCGCCGCCGCAGCAAGTGCACCAATCACGGTTACCTTTAGCGCTCCTTTTAATACGGGTTGCCCGGTTACTTTACTTTTAAAATAACCAAATACGAATAAACATATAATTGTAATGATGGCAGAAATTTTTAAACCCTCCCTGGGGGAATGTGTAAAGAAATAAGGAAGTAGTGGAATAATGCCGCCGACAATATAGGATATCCCAATGGTTAGTGCGCTTTTTCTGGCACGGTTCGCGTCAGGCTTCTCCAGGCCCAGTTCATACTTCATCATGAATTGAACCCATTTGTCTTTGTTTAATGCCAATTCATCAACAATAATAGTTTGCGCCTGGCTGCTTAATCCATATTCCCTGAAAATGTCCCTTATTTCATCCTTTTCTTTTTCAGGTACCCTCTCAACTTCTTCGTATTCACGTAATAATTCAGTTTCATAATGTTCCTGCTCTGTTTTTCCCGCCAGGTAGCCGCCAAGTCCCATTGCAATGGAGCCGGCTATAATTTCTGCAATACCTGCTGTAGTAACAATATGGTTATCTGATACTGCGCTGCTAATACCGGCTGCCAGCGCGAAGGGAACCGTTAATCCGTCTGACATTCCGATAACAACATCTGTAATAAATTCAGAACTTTTTAAATGACGCTCGTGATGCTGCATATTAGAATGTATGGATTTTATACTCCTGTGTATTTATAATTATTGATGATAGCCGACCTCAGTTTTTGCCGCAGTGGTCCAGTTTTTAATAAGCCTGATTTGGCCGCTATCCAGTTTAGCATACGTATGAATAACAGTGTACGACCAGAGTGGCATTTCTTTACTGTCTACCTGCTCAGCAATGTCTTTCAGACGGTGATCGAGTTTGCGTTTATCAAACCTGGAAAGATCAGAAAAGTTAATTGCCCGTTTACCATCATTGATGTGTCCCCTCATCCAAAACCCTACCGGGTTAATATTGGTATACCACGGATAAACAGTGTTATTTGAATGACAGTCGTAACAAGCCGTTTGCAAAATATGCATCACTGTATCCGGCACATGAACATAATGGGTAATATCTGTTGCTGTTGCAACCGCGCCTGTATTTCTTGCCGGGCGAATGAATTGAATGACGACTAAAAGAATTAAAAGTGCTATCAAGATTTTCCTGATCATGTTGCTTATTTAAATGAATAACTAAACGCTTGCTTATTTAAATTTTAAATTCAGGGAAACAATATTCGATTGCAAATCTACATTTTTTGTATAGTGTCCATACCGCAATTCAAGCATACTAAAATGTTCTGATCCAAATATACCTTTTGGTGGTGCAATACGGATGCCTGCACCAAAAAAATTACTATTGAATTTAGAATAATCATAATTGCTTGTGTAATACTGATCCGCTGCTGTATGCTGTTCATAGGCGGAAAAATATTTGCTCCCCGCCTGGCTGTAAAAACGATAAAAAGGACTTATGGATAGGAATGGCGTAATTTTAACAGGTATCTCAAGATTGGCCGTATGCGATGTTATGCCCCAGTTGTCTGTATAAAACCGGTAATACGTTTTAATAATAATTTTATCGCCCCAAAAATAATTCGCCCTGAAACCCAATGGTATTTTAAATCTTGCACCCGGCAAATTTTCCTGGTGCACCGATGCATCCTTAAAATATACCCGGTGGAACGGCAAACTTAAATAACCTTGCTGCTGAACAACGTCTGCCAGTAACATGATTTGTAAACGTTGATTGATCACCTGCGACCATGAAACGGATCCGGCAAACGTGTTTCTGCTGGTCGTTGGATAATTGTGTTCACGTTCATTCTGGCTGGCCCGTAGTTCAATGGGTATCACCAGGCTCACTTTATCCAAATAGGTTTGAAATTTCGCGGTAAATTCCCCGTTTTTATTTTTTGTTTTTTTTGCGTAAAAAACATTTCCGCCAAAAGATTTATAATCAAATTCAGTTGATGCAGATAAACCAGTTCCAAAGCTGGTTCCAGTCTTTTCGTTTTCAATACTCCAGCTCAGTGATGGATAAATGCGGGTATCTGCGTGTGATGCAGACGAATTTGCTTTCAGGTCTATCATATCTGATGAAGCAGACGTATAATGATCAATACCAACTTCCAGATCAAAACTTTGCTTGCGCAATTTCATATCGTAGCGGGTAAGTTTTATGTCAAATACGTTGGCGATGTCCGTTAATTTTTCTGAACCAATACCCCCGGTTACGGCTGCATGCCCGCCATTCTGTGCATAATAACTGGACACCAGGTTAATTTCCTCCACTTTTAATTTCCTGCTTTTAAAAAGTGTGCTGTCTTGTGTATTTTGAGAAAATGATTGCAGCAATGCTATCAACCCCGCTGCTGTTAAAAATATTCTCTTCATAAAAACGATTATGCCGGTTTCGCCCTTTACTTGATTAAAAAAAATTTACGTATTAATTGCACCCGCACCCGCCGCCGCTTTTACCGGCGTTTGCTCCTGACGAGGCTTCACGATAGCCCTGGAAACTCAATTCTGTCTTTTCAACTTTGCGGTTGCCCAGGATCATTTCCGCATCGTTCAATTTATTTTTCTGATATCCCTTTACTGGCGTGCAGGAAGTAGCGAACGATATAACAGTGATGATCATTACTATGATCATTACTGTAGTGACTGGTAAACCATCAGCTGTTTTTTGTTTCATTCCGTATTGATATTAATATGAAAAATATATTTGAAT
>JBDUAY010000422.1:0-5095 GCA_040004415.1 Bacteroidota bacterium
TTACGGTATTGCTCAGGTGCAAATCCATCAAACAATGAATCGTATGCGGGGTGTACGGCAACCAGTTGTCCCTGCAAATGGGTCGACAATTCGGTGATCTCTAACCCGGCGCCTTGTACAATTCCTTTTATTTCATCCGCGTACGTTTTACTTTCTGCAGCCTTTTGAAGATCAATACAGCGGCCATCCCAGCTGGGTATTTGCACGCCCACAAAGCCAATACTTTTTGCCCATTCGCAAATTGATTTTAATGAGTTGAACGGCGCCGCATCACCCATAAATTGCGCAAGAAATATTCCGGGTCCTTTTAATGTTGTCATATGTTAAGCAAGTATTATGGTATTGAGATTGTGAATGGATGATTTCGTTTTTGAAAAATAAATTTAGTAATTATTATATTTTTTATGGGCCACGCTTTGGTTAACTACTAAACATCGTTGCGTCTCACGCTTGTACAGTATATCTTTATTGAGCAATTGAACTAAGATTCTTCTAACCTTACCCCCGTCCTTCTCCCAAAGAGAGGGGGTCTGATCATCACTCATAATTGAACCCAAAAAATGCTGTTTTATCAACCTGGTAATGACTCAATTTTTTCTCTTTTTAACGCGGGCCAATGATTGCCTCCCATCTATTCCCAAGAAAGAACTATAGCTAATATTTCAGCAACGCTGCATAAAAGCCCCGCTTGCTTCTTACTGCCCGCTTCCAATCTGGTTTAAAATTTCATTACTCTTATTAATTCCACTGGTATACGCTTTAATACAATTATCTGCAGACGTGCCCAGTTGATTCAGCCATAGCTGCATTTTTGATGTGTGTAATATTTCCGCAACATTTGTAAACTGCCCGGTTGAATCCATTTTCAATACATCGGCGATATATGGATCAATGTGATCTGTCGTAAGCGAATTAAAAGCCTGGTTAGTTCTGAAAATATTAGGAAAAGTTTTTTGATACAGGTCTATAATATTGATGAGCACCTTTTTATCTTCAATAATATCCAGTTTACCACTGCCTTTCAACGCTTCAAACCGGCTGATGCGTGGATTGATTTGCGCGGCCGTAAAAAATATCCATTGATAAGATGCAACACTATCTTTGTTTGGAACCATTCCCCTGGCCATCTTCGCAAAATAACCAGCGTGTTGCAGTAACTGCTGAAATGTGGCCCTGTCGTTCATCATCTCCAAAACATCGGCTTTTACATCTTCTTTTAATCCGGCGAAAAATTCCTGTTCTGCTTTCTGATCCTTTCTATCTTCCGCCCAACCATGAAACCATATTGAAACACTCACCGCAAATACAATAATCAGCACCTCAAGCAAAACGTCTTTCAGTTTATGAAACCATTTTTTGTTGGGGTCTGTCATGGTTGTATAAACGGCTTTAGTATGTTTTTTTATAATTTCATCTTCGGCCATGTTCAGTACTCAGTATATAGTATTCAGTTCGTTGAATTCACTTGTACGTTATCCTAAAATATAGGTAACCAACATGTTTCGTTACAAACGCCCTGCTTGGCGTTCCTGCTTCTGCAATAAAACAATACAATAAATGCCATCCGCATAAAACCTCACTTGCCATTAACTACTTGCTGCTCACGATTCTCGCCTGACGCCGCACGATTAAACCTTGTATTCCCACCACTTCTTATCGCTCTGCGCTGATGCCACAACGTTATCTATAAATGCCATACCACGGATACCATCATCCACACCCGGGAAATCCAGCATTTCTTTTGACGGCGTTTTGCCGTCAATGCGGGCAGACAGGGTTAATGCAAAGTTGCGGTAAATATTTCCGAATGCTTCCAGGTAACCTTCAGGGTGCCCCCCCGGTGTACGCGCATTATGTGTTGCATAAGTGCTTAAGCGATCGCCATAATTGCCACCGGCCCTTAATATTTGCCAGGGTTGATCAAGCCATTTTACAATTAACGTGTTGGGTTCGTGTTGTGCCCATTCAAGCCCGCCCTTCTCGCCGTAGATTCTAATTTTTAATGCATTCTCTTCCCCGGCCGCTACCTGCGATGCCATTAAAACACCGGCTGCACCATTATCAAATTTCAATAACACATTGCCATCATCATCCAATGCACGGCCTTCAACCATAATATTAAGATCAGCACAAAGCTGCGTAATTTTTAAACCGGTAATATATTCAGCAAGATGCGCGGCATGCGTTCCTATATCACCCATGCAACCACTCTTGCCACTTTTTTTAGGGTCCGTTCTCCAGGCTGCCTGCGCATTTCCTTCACGCTCACTTAATTTACTTAACCAGCCCTGCGGATATTCAACCCAAACTTTTCTTATTTTTCCCAGCGCGCCATCTTTCACCATTTGTTTCGCCTGTTTAACCATGGGGTAACCCGAGTAAGTATGTGTTAAACAAAGAATCAACCCCGTTTCATCTACTTTTTTCTTGAGTTGTTTTGCTTCATCAGACGTAAATGCAATGGGCTTTTCAATAACAACATGAAAACCATTCTCCAGTGCCATCATAGCAGGTGCAAAATGCGCAAAGTTGGGTGTAACAATGGTTACAAAATCAATGCGTTTGTCTGCCGGCAGCGCAGCTTCTTTATTTATCATCTCATCATACGTGAGATATGTTCTGTCTTCCGGCAGAAATAACATCTTGCCCGATTCTTTGGCAATTTCCGGGTTAATACTTAATGCCCCACTGGCTAATTCTATCAGTCCGTCCATATTGGCCGCAATACGGTGAATGGCGCCGATGAATGCATCTTTGCCACCGCCTACCATGCCCATTCTTAGCTTTCTGTTCATGTGTAATGAGTAATTAAAAATTTCTGAATATGGTTAGCAATCATTGTGAAGAATGAATGTAACAGGAAAAGTAAGAAAGTCTTTTCAAAAAAAGTATGATAAAAATAAATTGTAAGGTGGTATTTATAAAAAATAAAAATTACATTTAGCTCCGCGTTTTGCATCACTTAATGTTCTCTCTTTTGCTGAGGCCATGGTGAGGTGAAATTTTTGACTGCTTTTTACCACCTAACTTTTAAAACGATATGCTACCAAACATTCAAAGAGATAAACTCTTTCTAGCCAGCTGTACTTCATTGCTTGTAACATCGCTTTCTTTCGGCATAAGAGCCGGGCTCTTAACTACCTGGAAAGATGAATTTGCACTCACACAAGAACAAATCGGAATCATTACCAGTACCGCTTTTTGGGGTTTTCCGTTAGCCATTGTAATTGGTGGTTTGATTGTTGATTTGATTGGGATGAAAAAATTACTGGTAGGTGCTTTTATATTTCACATCGTGGGTATCGCACTAACGATTACGGCACATGGTTTCTGGCCTTTATTTATCTCTACATTGTTAATAGGTATGGGTAACGGCACCGTGGAAGCGGCTTGTAACCCGCTGGTAGCAAGTCTGTATACTACCAATAAAACAACCAAGCTCAATCACTTTCATCTTTGGTTTCCCGGTGGCATCGTTATCGGAACATTGATTGTTCATTTCTTCGGACAAACCGCACTGGGCAGTGATCATGCTACCAGCATTATTACTAACTGGCGTTTTTTGGTAGGACTTATGCTGATACCAACAGTAGTGTACGGCTTCCTGTTTTTAAAACTCATGTTTCCGGTTACCGAAAGAGTTTCCAGCGGTGTTTCTTCTTCGCAGATGTACAAATCATTACTGAAGCCATTGTTTTTGTTGATGATAATTTTAATGTTGGGCACTGCTATTACTGAATTATTTACCGGCCAGTGGATCGATGTATTACTTAAAAATGTAACTGACAATGCCCTGTTGTTGTTGACAATTGAAACTGGTATCATGGTGATCGGGCGTGCCTTTGCAGGCCCAATAGTTCACCGGCTTTCGCCAGCTGGTGTATTATTAACTTCGGCCATTCTTGCAGCTTTAGGTTTATACTTATTAGGTCATACAACAGGCAACACACTTTTTCTGGGTGCCATTGTATTTGGTATGGGCGTTTGTTATTTCTGGCCAACAATGCTGGGTTTTGTGTCAGAGAATCTGCCAGAAACCGGTGCAGTAGGACTTAATTTTATGGGTGGGGCGGGCATGTTTGCAGTATCGCTTTACCTAATATTTATGGGTGGCTATTACGACAGATTGCAACAAAGCAAAACACCTGCAGAAGCAGGACAAGCCATCATCAATGTTACATTCATTATCCCGCTTGTTCTTATAATAGCATTTGCAGGATTGTTTCTGTACAAGAAATCACAAAAGAAATCAATTATACAAGTGGCGTAGATTTTTAACGCCAATTCTGTTAATTACAAAACGAATTACTATGCCAGCCAAACATACCCGACGCGCTGCACTGAAAAGCCTGCTTGCAGGAACAGCAGCCATTACCACATCATCTTCTGTATTAGAATCATGTCATTCATCTTCAGCAAACATGAAAGATTATAAATTTAAAGGCAATATCAACCATTCCGTTTGCCGCTGGTGCTTCGATAAATTTACCGTTGAAGAACTCTGCCAGGAAGTTAAAAAAATTGGCTTCAGCGCGATTGATTTGGTTGGTCCAAAAGACTGGCCTACCCTGCAGAAATATGGCATCTACTCTTCCATGTGTAATGGTGCAGAAATTAATTTAACACAGGGCTGGAATAATAAAACCTATCACGCACAGTTGATAAAAAATTATACAGATATGATACCGCTGGTGGCCAAAGCCGGCTATAAAGATCTTATCTGCTTTAGCGGCAACCGCGATGGTATGGATGATGAAACCGGGTGGAAAAATTGCGTTGAAGGATTGAAACAAGTGCTTTCACTGGCTGAAAAAAGTGGGGTTACGCTCCAGATGGAATTGCTCAATAGCAAAATAGATCACAAAGATCAAATGTGCAGCCACTCTCCCTGGGGAGTAGAACTGTGCAAACGCCTCGGCACAGAAAATTTTAAATTATTATATGATATCTATCACATGCAAATAGATGAAGGCGACGTCATACGTACTATCCAGGATAATCATCAATATTTTGGACATTACCATACGGCGGGCGTTCCGGGCAGGCATGAAATAGATGAAACGCAGGAACTATATTATCCTGCCATTATGAAAGC
>JBDUAY010000423.1:0-5089 GCA_040004415.1 Bacteroidota bacterium
AAACCCACCAGCCGATGTTAATCTTATAGGCAAAATTTTGCAGCCATTGATTCATAAAATACCAGGCAAGCGGCGCGGCAATTACAAACGACAATACAATAAGCTGAAAGAAATCTTTTGAAAGAAGCGTTGTAACACTGGTAATGCTTGCGCCCAAAACTTTACGAATGCCAATCTCTTTGGTTCTTTGTTCTGCAGTAAAAGATGCCAGGCCAAATAAACCCAGGCAGGCTACTAAAATAGCCAGTGCTGCAAAATAATCAGATAAACTGCCCACAATCTGTTCGCTTCTATATAACTGGTGATATTGTTCATCTGCAAAACTGTACGTAAACGGGTAAACCGGGTTTAAAACTTTGCATACTTTTTCCAGTTGCGCCAATGCCGGTTTTACTTTATCTTTTTGCATACGCAACACCACATTGCCGCCCCATTCTGGTTTGGTTAAATTGGCAATAAAAGGGCGGATAGTATTGTGCAAAGACTGAAAATGAAAATCTTTTAAAACACCAATGATAGTAACTTTCCGGTTACCCCAGCTTATCTGCTGACCGATGGGATCGCCTTTGAACCCAATTGCTTTTACGGCAGTTTCATTAATTAAAACAGCACTTGAATCGGTACCAAATTCCTTCGAAAAATCGCGCCCGGCAGCCAATTGTATATCCATCGTTTTTACAAAATCATAACCAACCCCCAATGGGGTAAACCTAACCGGCGCGTTTGGATCGCTGCCTGGCCAGGAGATACTTTCTGTTCCTGAAGAATTGCTTACCGGGCTTTCTCCCATAATGGTTGAAGATAAAATGCCTGGCAGCTGGTTAATTTGTGCCTGCAGGGTGTTATAACTTTTGGTAAAGTTTCCTTCCAATGGAAAATAGACAAGGTTCTCGCGGTTATAGCCCAGGTTTTTAGATTGTGTATACGCTACCTGTTTATTGATAACCAGCATCCCAATAATCATAAAAATGGAAAGCATAAATTGAAACACCACCAGCCCTTTACGAAACCATACAGCGCCAGCATTAAATTTCAATAACCCTTTTAATACACGAATGGGTTGTAACGATGATAAAAAGATAGCAGGGTAGCTGCCGGCAATTAAACCGGTAACCGCCAGCAGTGCAGCCATTAATAGCCAGAAAAACAGGTTACTAACGGGCAGGATCATATGCTTATCTGTCAGCCCGTTGAAGAAAGGCAATACGAGCACTAGCAGCGCAATAGCCAGTGCAGCAGAAAGCGTGGTAATTAATAAAGATTCGCCCATGAATTGTGTGATAAGGCCGGAGCGGCCGGCACCCACTACTTTACGGATACCTACTTCTTTTGCCCTTTTAGAGGAGCGTGCTGTTGCCAGGTTCATATAATTGATGCAGGCAATCAGCAAAATAAAAATGGCTACAAAACTAAACAGGTGAACATATTCTATACGCCCGCCTTCTATATGAGCGTCCTTAAAGTTGCTGTTCAGGTAATATTCATGAAAAGGCTGCATGGCCAGCTCTGTATGATGGCCACCATTGGGTACCGGTATAAATTTATCCGGAAAATGTTTCAGCTTTGCTGCTACCGCAACCGGGTTAGCATCTGCGCGAATCTGAAAAAAAGTAAGTGGATCGGTACTTTCCCAATCGGTGGCCCACTTGTTATCGTCAAGATAAGCATCCCAGTTTTGCAGGCAATCGAATTGCAGGGTGCTGTTACGCGGAATGTCTTCAAATACGGCGGTGACTGTAAAATCTTTTCGGTTATCGTAACGAATGGTTTTTCCAATGGCAGCCTGCGGGCCACCAAAAAAGATACCGGCCATTTTGCGCGAGATAGCAAAACTGTTTTTTTCATTCAAAGCCGTTTCCGCATTTCCCTCCAGCAATGGAAAGCTGAACATTTTAAAAAAATCTTTACCGGCTGTATTTAAAGACTGTTTATTTACTTTATCGCCCACGGTAAAAGTTTGATTGCTCGACCATGAAAAAGCCGTGCTCATTTCAATTTCCGGAATAGCTTTTTTTAATTCTGCTGCCAGTGGCCCCTGCGTCCAGATAACGCCCTGTTCCTTACCACTGAAAAACTGTCGTTCATATATTCTGTACAACTGATTTTTATTGGCGTGAAAAGCATCTACGCTGTATTCATCTTTTATCCAGAGTATAATTAAAAGACTGCTGGCCATGCCCAAAGAAAGACCGGCTATATTAATAAAAGAGAAGACCTTGCTTTTAGTAACGTTACGCCAGGCTGTTTTTAAATAATTTTTTAGCATAGTTAAGATGTCTGATTTCTGATGTGATGATACCTGATTTCTTCTTTTCGGTTATGCATTCCTGCTATTAATTGTTCTGAAAGTCATTTTTCATTTTTTGTCACCAGCATTTGTTCGCTGGGCATCATCGTTGCCCGCCCGGATGGCCGGTACGGACGGGCAACGATGCTTAATTCTTATTCTATCGCCTGGCCCAAAAAGATCAGCGTTGCTTACTCACCACTATCGACTGACGACTCCCGACGCTATTCGCTCCTCAATGATTTTACCGGGTTTGCAAGCGCCGCTTTTATTGCCTGGAAACTAACGGTGAGTAGCGTAATAATCATGGTGCCAGCGCCCGCTGCTACAAACACCCATCCAGAAATGCTGGTATGGTAATCGTATTTCTGCAACCAATTGTGCATAAACCACCACGCAACCGGTGTGGCAATACAACAAGAAATAATCACCAGCAATACAAAATCTTTAGACAACAGTCCCCACAGATTAGTTACGGTTGCACCCAAAACTTTACGTACACCAATTTCTTTGGTGCGCTGCTCGGCCACAAATGATGCAAGACCGAATAAGCCAAGGCAACTAATAAAAACTGCCAGCACCGAAAAAAAAGTTGATAGCTTGCCAACGCGCTCTTCAGCAGCAAATTTTGCTGCAAACTCATTGTCTGCAAATTTGTAATCAAAAGGTGCAGAAGGTATCTCTTTCTGAAATACCGCGCCAATCTTTGCAATGGATTCACCGGCGCTTTTATTCGGGTTGAGTTTTAATACGAACCAGTTCTCGTTTTCTTTATTTAGTATATAAATCGTTTGCTTTACAGGGTCATAAGGAGATTGCATCAGCATATCTTTTATAATACCTATTACTTTAAAAGATTTTGCATTGGGCCCATCGCCCCACTTTATCATTTTACCCAATGGGTCTTTAATACCCATAAACCTAACGGCCGCTTCATTAATTACAAAGCCCGATGAATCCGTTCCAAATTCTCTTGAGAAATCCCTTCCTTCTTGAAATTGCCAACCCACCGTTTTTCCGAAATCATGTGTAACCCAAATAGTAGCGAAGTCGCCATCCAGGCCCGGGTCTTTACCTTCCCATGTAAAGCCGCCATTATTAGACCATACAGCTGTTACCGGGCTGGATGATTGTGCCATTTCCTGTATAGCACCGGTATTTTTTAATTCAGTTCTCAGCAGATCCAGTTTGCCGGAAAAATCGGGCGATTTCATTTCTATCTCCATCAATCCAACCCGGCTATAGCCAATGGGCCTGTTTTTTGAATACTGTACCTGGTTGTAAATAATGATGGTTCCTATAATCAGCGCCAGCGAAATAGTAAACTGTAAAACTACCAGCACTTTGCGCGGTACAGAAGCAAACCTTCCTACCCGAAATGTTCCCTTTAAAACTTTTACCGGGCTAAAAGAAGACAGGTACAGGGCAGGATAGCTGCCGGCTACAATACCAGTTATTAATGCAAACCCAATACCCATCAGCCAGAACAAAGGATTTGCCCAGGGAATAAACATTTTTTTATTAGACACATCATTAAACCAGGGCAACACCAGTGCAACCAATATTACCGACAGCAGAAAAGCAAATATTACCACCAGTAATGATTCGCTGTAAAATTGTGCTATTAGTTGCGACCTTAATGATCCTACTGCTTTTCTTATTCCTACCTCTTTAGCACGTTTTTCAGAACGGGCGGTGCTTAAGTTCATAAAATTGATACAAGCCAACAGCAATACAAAACCACCCACCAGTGCAAACAGCCAGACGTATTCAATTGCCCCACCGGTTTGTACCCCATTTTCCCAATGGGCCCGTAAATGCCAGTCCTGCATGGCATGTAAATAAATATTCGATTTGTATTTTTTGTCTTCCGCGGGTACTTTATCCAATTTTGAATGGGCGATATTTTTATCAACAGCGGCAAAGTTGGTATTGTCGGCTATCTGTGCATATAACTGAAAGGAATTATTGCCCCATTTTGTTTTGGAATATTCAATCCATTTTTCAGACGACACGTATAAACTCCAGGGTGCGATAAAATGCAGGTTGGCAAACCGTGTATTATACGGCAAATCTTCATAAACACCGGCTATTTTTACATCCAGCTTATTATCAATTTTAAATACTTTATTGATGGGGTCTGCATCTCCTGTAAGTGCTTTTGCGGCAGAAGCAGACAGCAGTACAGCGTTCATGTCTTTTAAACCATCAATGTTCCCCTTTATCATTTTTAACGTCAGCATCCTTGGACATTGCGGTTCTGTAAAAAAGCCGCTTTCAGATATTTTTTTATTACCCATGCTCAGAATATGTTCGCCCTCCCAACTGGTCATGGCCAGGTATTTAAAATTGCTTCCGTAATGGGTTCTTAGCTCATCACCCAGCGGGAACGGAATTGACTGGTCTGAATACGTTTTTCCGTTAAATGTCTGGTGCTGCATTACCTGGGCAATGTGCTCGTAATTCTTATGGTATTTGTCAAAAGTCAATTCATCATAAATCCATAACCCAATCAGCATGGCTACTGCCATACCAACCGCCAATCCTCCAATATTTATAAAGGAAGAAACTTTGTTGCTCCCCAGGTTGCGCCAGGCAATTTTGAAATAATTTTTAAGCATGAAAACAGTTTTTAATTTTCAGCCTTTGGCATTTAGCCATAGCTGATAATTTATTTGCACTAGCCGGGTTTGATAGCTGAAAGGCAATAACTAACGGCTAACAGGTTTCTTATTCAGTTCTTAAAGATTTCACTGGGTTCGCAACCGCTGCCCTGATCGTATGAAAAATAACGGTGAGCAT
>JBDUAY010000424.1:0-5087 GCA_040004415.1 Bacteroidota bacterium
CCAAACATCCTTAAAAAAATAATTAACAATCCGTATCCCAATAAGAACCTCACCAATCCTTTGAAAGAACCGGAACCCAATAGCCCTAAACCGTACAACCAATTTTTTGTCCGTCCGATGATCCGTATCCTGTAAAACCGAAAATCCATACTCAGAAAACCATTCCCACATCTGTTCCAATCAAATTCTTTTTCTGAGCAATAAACAAAGAGCTGTTTAACAACGGCTCTTTCTTTTTTTACTTCACACCTATTTTCACCAGCGTTTCTTTTTCAAATGGATCCAGATCTACAAACGCATAATGTTTCAAATCATTAATTAAAACTTCGTCGAGTGCAGCTACCACATTTTGATAACGGGCATCCATAGCCGGTTTTATAATTAACAACAAATCTGCTTTTGTATATTTTGGATTACGCCCCAGTGCAATTTGTTTCTCTCTTATAATATCGCCGATGCCATTGCTGATAGAAAAAGTTGTGGTGCCGTATTGGTTTTTTACAAGTGCTGAACCAAGGTCTCCATGGTAAAAGAAGACTTTATTATCAGCAACCGGGATAATGGTAAGCACCGCGCTCTCGCCGGATAATGTGGTTGGAACTTCGCCGGAAGGCAAAACCAGTTTCATTGATTTTGCCTGGCTCATGGTAGTGGTGAATATGAAGAACGTAATCAATAAAAAACCTAAATCTACCATGGGCGTTAAGTCTACCCGGGTGGATAATTTTTTACTGCGGCGTGCGCCACCCTTGTGCCGGGTTTGACCGGCATTGCTGCTTATTTCTGCCATAAAATTGTTATTTGAATGAAGAAGAAAGTCTTACGCTAATTGGATGGAATTATGAAAGTTTTCCATAAAGATGATGGAGGCCGGTGTCTCATTAACCTGTAGAATAAAAAGAAATGGATAGAAATAATCCTACCCATTTCGTGTACATCCAATTAATCTTATAAATCCAGGTTCAGATAATTTAAAACTCCGCATTCTTCGGCGTACGCGGAAAAGCAATTACATCGCGTATGTTCGTCATACCTGTTACAAACAATACCATTCGTTCAAAACCCAAACCAAAGCCCGCGTGCGGCACTGACCCAAACCGGCGCGTATCCAGATACCACCACAATTCTTCCGCTGGTATATGCATTTCAGCCATTCGCTGTTCAAGTTTATCCAGTCGTTCCTCGCGCTGCGACCCACCAACAATTTCACCAATGCCGGGTGCCAGGATATCCATAGCAGCAACGGTTTTGCCATCATCATTTTGGCGCATGTAAAATGCTTTTATTTCTTTCGGGTAGTTGGTTAAAATAACAGGTTTCTTAAAATGTTTTTCAACCAGGTAGCGTTCATGTTCACTTTGTAAATCAACGCCCCATTTATCAATTAAATATTGAAATTTCTTTTTCTTATTGTAATTGCTGTCTCTTAATATTTCTATTGCTTCTGTATAGGTGATTCGTTCAAAATCATTGTTGATAACAAACTCCAGTTTTTCTGTCAAACCCATTTCACTGCGTTTATCCTGTGGCAAAGTCTTTTCTTCTTCCGCCAGGCGCTGTGCCAGAAATTCAAGATCTTCTTTATTATGCGCCATCGCATATTTAATAATGTACTTGATAAATTCTTCCGCCAAATTCATATTGTCTTCCAAATCATTGAAAGCCATTTCAGGTTCAATCATCCAGAATTCAGCGAGGTGCCTTGCGGTATTAGAGTTTTCAGCACGAAAAGTGGGCCCAAAAGTATAGATCTCACTGAAAGCCATAGCCGCTAATTCGCCTTCCAGTTGCCCGCTTACCGTAAGATTAGTAGCACGTCCAAAAAAATCTTCTTTAAAATTTACAGCGCCATCTTCATTGCGCGGTGTTTTATCGAAGGGCAGTGTGGTTACTTTAAAAGTTTCTCCTGCACCTTCCGCATCACTCGCGGTAACAATGGGTGTATGCAGGTAAATAAATCCTTTTTCATTAAAAAATTTATGTACAGCAAAAGCAAGCGAATGCCGCACCCTGAATATCGCTCCAAAAGTATTGGTGCGAAAACGAAGGTGCGCGATCTCCCGCAAAAATTCCAGACTGTGTTTTTTGGGTTGCAGCGGAAATTTCTCCGCATCACTATCACCCAGTATTTCTATCTGCGTTGCTTTTATTTCTACTTTTTGTCCTTTACCTACGGATGCCACAGCGCCGCCCGTAACTTTTAAAGAAGCGCCTGTTGTAATGCGTTTTAAAATGGCGTCATCAAACTTACCAAGCTCAGCTACTACCTGTATATTATTATTAGTGCTGCCATCGTTGAGCGCAATAAACTGGTTGTTGCGAAAGGTGCGCACCCATCCCATTACCGTTACTTCGCCACCAGTTTGTTCACTGGCCAGCAGGTCTTTTACTTTGGTTCGTTTGTTAAACATATCCCGAAAATTTAGGACGGCAAAGATAAGGAAGGTAGTGGTGAGTGGTGACTACTTTTAGCGCGAAAACCTTCCCGTAATCCTCCACTCGCCACTCATTGCTCCCCATTCAGCACGTAACGTTCCCGTAACACTGGGATCACAGTTCGTTAATACTGCATTAACAGGTTGGTAACATGCCGCTGATAGCTTTGCGAAAATTTTAACAGATGAAACCGCTATTGCAACGAACGCTCATTTCTCTTTCATTTCTTTTTTCTTTTGCCTCTGTAATGGCCCAGGAAACAACATCAACTTTAGGTGGAACCGTAACAGATGCAAAAGGCGTCATAATTTCCGGTGCTTCCATTGTTGTAAAACATGAACCAACCGGTTTTTCGACCGGCACCCAATCTAACAGTAAAGGTATTTTTATTATTCCCAATTTAAAACCAGGCGGACCCTACACAATTACTATATCATTTACCGGTATGGCAACACAAACAATGGAGAATATTAATCTTAGCCTGGGTAGTAACCCTGATGGAAATGTGATTTTAAAAGCAGACGATAAAAATTTAAAAGAAGTGGTAGTTACTGCCAGCCGCAGAGGTGCGGCTTCAGGCCTTACTGTAGGAAGGGTGCAAATGAATACGCTTCCTTCCATTGGCCGTAGCCTGGCAGATTTCACAAGACTAACGCCTCAATCAAACAATAACTCATTTGCGGGTAGTAATTTCCGTTATAACAATTTAACGGTTGACGGCGCTATTAATAATGATGCAATAGGATTCAGCAATTCTTTTGGAGGTACCAGCGGCGGCGGCCAGTCGGGCGCAGCAGGCGCCGGTACAAGAACCAATCCATACAGTATTGACGTTATTCAGGAAGTACAGGTGCAACTGGCACCATTTGATGTTAAACTGGGAAATTTTACCGGCGGTAGCGTAAACGCAGTAACTAAAAGTGGAACCAATGATTTTCATGGATCGGTTTATGGGTATGGACGAAACCAAACATTGGTTGGGAAGAGTGTAGATGGATTAAAATCAAAAATAGGTTCTGATTTTTACGATTACCAGTACGGCGCTACCATTGGAGGACCAATTGTAAAGAATAAAATATTCTTCATCGCTAATTTTGAACAGACCCGCCGGCAGGAACCTACTTTTTATAATGCAGGAGACCCCGGCGCAGCGGTTACAGTTGCAGACGCTACCAGTATTTATAACAATTTGAAATCAAAATATAATTACGACGCTGGTTCCTATCTCGGAGCATATAAAATTTTTACCAACAGCGATAAAATATTTGGAAGACTTGATTTTAATATCAACGCAGCAAATACACTAACCATTCGCGGCATTTATACAAATGGTTGGGGCAATAATCTTGAACGCACAAGTACAAACTTCCAGTTCGGTTCTACAGATTTTACTCAATACACAAAAAATATAAACCTTACTGCAGAATTTAAATCGAAAATCAGCGGCAGTGTTAGTAACCAGTTTAACCTGAGTTATATTAAGGTTCATGAATACCGTGATTTTCCTGGAACACTTTCTCCGTTCATGGATATTGGTGGTGGTGCAGTTTGGGCAGGAACGTGGAGAGAGGCATCTATTTACAATATGAAACAACAAACTTTTGAAATCAGCGATAATGTTACTGTTGTAAAAGGAATTAATAAATTTACGTTCGGTACACATAATGAATTTTATGATCTGACATACGGCTTTATTAATTCATGGAATGGCCGCTGGGAGTATTCTAATCTTACTAATTTTCTTGCTGATAAACCAAGCCGTATACGTGGGGCTTATACAACTGACCCTAAATATCCTAACGACAGAAACTCATTGTTTAACAATCCGCCAAATCCTTTTAAAGTAGCTTTAACAAGTGTTTATGTACAGGATGAAATCTCGCCCGGCAGGAGATTTAAGATAACTCCAGGGTTGCGTGTTGACTATCCTTTCCTTAGCAAGCAGATTGCCGGCGATAAAGATTTCGGTACCGCTGCCAATAATACAAGTAATACAACGTATTCAAACACCCCTTTTAATGAATTTAGCAATAAATGGTTGGGTACTGCAACCCTTTCTCCAAGAGTTGGATTTAACTGGGACGTAAACGGCAATCAAAAATTTGTATTAAGAGGTGGTGCAGGTGTTTTTGTTGGAAGAATGCCTTTTGCGTGGTTAGGATATGCTGAAACACTATCTGGTGGAATTTATAATAATATAGATTTCAAACCATCTGCTACCAATACTGTTGGCGGAAATACGACCGTTCCGTTAGCTATCAATCCACTTTATCTTAAAGACACTATTAACGCCCATGCGCTGGCAAGTGCCAATGCTGCAAACACAAGAGAGATAGACGTAATTGACAATCATTTCAAATTACCAAGAGTATTGAGAACTAACCTGGCAGCAGATTTTAAATTTGGCAACGGTTACAAATTAACGCTGGATGTTTTGTACACAAAGACATTGTATGATGTTAAATTCCAGCAGATAAATATTAAAGACCAGGTTGAATATTATACTTCTGGTCCTACAGCATCACCAGTATATACCGGCGGAAAATTAAACAGCCAGTACTCGAATGTATACCTTCTAACAAACACAAAAGAAGGGTACAGATATAATCTTACAGGCCAGATAAGCAAGGTTACCAATAATATTAAACTCG
>JBDUAY010000425.1:0-5077 GCA_040004415.1 Bacteroidota bacterium
GTAAAACCGGGTGTATACGGTGAAACAGACGAGTTCGGGTATAACATTATAAAAGATCCGGTGCATGTGCATGATTTTCATGCGACGATGCTTTATTTAATGGGTATTAATCATGAAGAGTTAACATTTAAACACCAGGGTCGCCGATACCGTTTAACGGACGTGGAAGGCAATGTGATAAAAGGATTAATGGCATAATTCCGGTCCGTGAGACAGAAATCCGGGCAACTGGCAGGGGTAAACGATGTGTCTGCCCGGGCTCCTGCCCCGCATATATAAATTTGAAAAAATGAATATGGATCATTGTGGGTTCCAGGTGAAAAACATGGATGCCGCTATTAAATTTTATACAGAGAAGCTTTTATTCAAACTGGATTTCAGGGCTATTAATAAAGAAGAACAGGAAGAATATGCATTCTTATCATTGGGCAAAGCAAGATTGGAACTGATCCGCGATTTGGTAAATGAATATGATTTACCTGCCATCAAAAAGCCTTTTTGTCCTCATTTTTGTATTGAAGTAGATGATATGGAAAAGGCTATTTTAAATTTGGAGGCGATGAATATAAGAATTGTAAAAGGGCCGCTAAAAATCGACAACGAAGAAACCTGGATTTATTTTGCGGATGAAGACAACAATGTACTGGAGTATATTCAGTGGTTTAATAAGAAGTAGGTGGATAGGGTCCTTTAAATTGGAGTAAGTTCCAAAAAATAATATAATTCAGGATAGTATACATCAGACATAAAAATATTATGAAACGAAAATCATTCATTCAACAGTCATCCATAGCCGCAGCTGGTTTAATATGGGCGCCCACATTTTCTTTTGGTAATAAAGATGAAGTTATCCTTGGGCACAATAATAAAAAGTATCGGTTAGATACAAAATGGGGTGAACTGGATGCAGCGAAATATCCCGTAAAGGATTGCCATGAAATGATACAGGACAGCAAAGGCCGCATTCTGTTGCTAACGAATGAAACAAAAAACAACGTCCTTATTTACGATAAATCAGGTAAGCTGATTGATACCTGGGGAACAACGTATCCCGGTGCGCATGGCTTAACCCTGTTCAATGAAAATGGAACCGAGGTTTTATTTATTTGTGATAATAACCGCCACCAGGTAATTAAGACATCCATTGATGGAAAAGAACTGATGGTGCTTGATTATCCCAAAGAAACCGGCATGTACACGAAACCGGAAGAATACATACCTACAGAAACAGCCATCGCGCACAACGGTGATATTTATGTAGCCGACGGTTATGGAAAGGATTTTATTATTCAGTACAATCATAAGGGAGAATACATCCGGCATTTCGGTGGCCGTGGCGATAAAGATGAAAATTTATTAAACGCTCACGGTATATGCTTTGATTACCGCCAAAACAAGAAGCATCCAACATTGATGGTTACATCGCGCCAGCAAAATGCTTTTAAGCGATTTTCAATTGAAGGAAAATATATTGAAACAATACCATTGCCCGGTGCATGGGTTTGCCGGCCGGTTATTAAGGGCGACTATTTATACGCAGCAGTACTGCAGAGTAAATCAGCTGAAGGAAAACAGTCCGGTTTTATAACGATACTCGACAAAGACAATAAAGTAATTTCGAACCTTGCCGGTACCGTGCCGGTGTATACCAAAGGGGTACCCGAAGAAATGTACCAGACAGTGAAAGCGTTTCAATATCCGCACGATGTGTGTATTGATGATGAGGAAAACATGTATGTAGCACAATGGAATTCGGGTCATGTATATCCGTACAAACTTCAACCAGTAGGATAAGGGTTGAACTACGGCGGCACAGCAGCTAACCATCGGGGCAATACGCAGGGATATTTCTTTGCAATAGTTAACCTGCATTTACCGTGATCAAATAGAAACTGCAGAGAGGCGATGCGCCGCACGCTGCTTATAAAGAATCAAACAGTATAAACCTGAACCGATTGCATGCAACGTTGGAAAAACATCCTGTTTAACATTATTTTATGCCTCAATTGCCTGCTGCTATTATTTGTACTGGCCGGGGATAAACTACACGTTCCCGCATGGGTGCAGGTAGTAGGCCGCATGCATCCGCTGGTACTCCACTTTCCAATTGTTTTATTGATTTTATATATCTTTTGGAGTGTTTTTTTACAGTCTAAAACAAGAACAGCGCTCAATGGTGCAGAAGATGAAATTGGTAAATGGTTATTACTGGCATCCGCATTCACGTCGGCCATTACTGCTTTAATGGGTTTTTTATTATCGAAAGAAGAGGGATATAATCCGCAAGCTTTGTGGTGGCACAAATGGGGCGGCGTAGCAGTTTCCATATTTTCTTTCTTGTGGTATGCATATAAAAATACAATTCACCGCCGTAAATACATGCCGCAGCTTGCGGCTATTATTTCTTTTATACTGATTGTATTTACGGGACACCAGGGTTCAAATATTACACATGGAGACAACTACCTGCTGGCACCCGTTACACCAGAAAAAATAAGGCCACAGGTGCCAATAGAGCAAGCGGTTGTTTTTACTGATATCATCAAACCTATACTGGAAACAAAATGTATGAGTTGCCACAGCAGTAAAAAAGCTAAGGGCGAGCTGGTAATGGAAACGGAAGCACTACTATTGAAAGGCGGAAAGCACGGCGTTTTATGGACAAGCGGGCAGCCTGATATCAGCCTCTTAATACAACGCATTCATTTACCGGCTGCAGAAAAGAAACACATGCCGCCCGCAGGTAAGCCACAACTGGATGATGAGGAAACGGCCATTTTATATCAATGGATAAAGAGCGGTGCTAATTTTAAACAAAAAGTAACTGATCTTCCCGCAGCAGACAGCTTGCGTTTAGCGGCAAATAGTTTTTTTGGCAAACCAGCAGAAGAAATCTATGATTTTGCGGCTGCCAGCGATAAAGAAATAGAGAAATTAAATAATACCAACCGGCTCATTCACCCCATTGCGCTTGGCTCACCGGCACTGGCCGTAAATTTTTATAATCGTCAGAATTATACAACCAGCCTTTTAAATGATTTGTTGTCTTTAAAAACACAAATCATTTCACTTGATATGGCTTATATGCCAATAAAAGAAGAAGACATTTCTATTATTAGCCAATTCATAAACCTGCGAAAACTGAACCTCAATTTTACTACAGTGCCAGGTAAAAGTTTGACGGAACTAAAAAAATTACCTTATCTCGCTCACTTATCATTATCCGGAACAAGCGTAAATGGAAAAGATATCACGCCACTAACGGGCTTCCCTAAACTAAGCTCCGTTTATTTGTGGAATGCCCCCATCAGTACAAAAGAAATGGATGCATTGAAAAAAGTGAATGTGAAGATTTCATTTGAGACAGGTTTTATGAATGATACACTGTTATTGAAATTAAATCCACCAGTGCTGGAAACGGAAGAACGTATTGTAAATGGTGCACCCATTGCTTTACACCTGCGGCATTATATAAGAGGCGCTGTTATTCGTTATACAACAGATGGCAGTTTGCCCGACAGTGTTAATGCACCAATATATAAAGATTCCATTTTGCTTGATAAAGCGGGCATTTTTAAAGCACGGGCTTTTAAACATGGTTGGCTGGGAAGCGATTCTATCATGGCAACGTTTTATAAAAATAGTTTTCGTGCAGACTCCATCAGATCACTTACGCCATTAGATTCCGTATATAAAGGAATTGCCGGCGCCAAAACACTTATTAACGGCGAGAAAGGTGATTTTAGCAGGAATAACAAGTGGCTTGGTTTCCGCCGCAATAAAATGGAAATGCTGCTGCATTATGCTGACCCCGTATTGGTATCATCTGTTACACTTAGTACACAGGTTGATATTGGTGCCTTTATTATGCCGCCGGTTTATGTAGAAGTATGGGGTGGAACGAATGAAAAAAACCTGGTACGTCTTTCTCATATTACGCCGCAACAGCCTGATAGTTTACGCCCTGCAATGATGCGTGGCTATGATTGTACCTTTAAACCCACGCGCGTAAGCTATTTAAAAGTGGTCGCAATGCCAGTAGATAAACTTCCTGCATGGCATCCATCCAAAGGACAAAAAGGCTGGCTTTTCACCGATGAAATTTTTGTGAATTAGGAGATTGACACGTTGTTATCTGCTTAATTTATTTTTTTAATACAATGTCTTCTTTCGCGGCCCATTGCGCAATATCCTGTTTGCTCAGTGCGGCGGCCATCAGGTCCGGAAATTTATCTGGCGTGCAGGCAAAAACCGGTATGCCAAGGTTCGATAAGAATTGAGCATTGTTATGGTCGTAACCTGGCGCACCATCATCGTTCAGTGCCAGTAAAACAATCACCTGCACACCTGCCGCGGTGAGTTCGGCAGCCCTTTTCCGCATGCCGGCATTGTCTCCGCCTTCATATAAATCTGTGATCAATACCAATACGGTATCAAAAGGTTTTGTAATGATTTGCTGGCAATATGTAAGTGCCGCATTAATATCCGTTCCTCCACCTAATTGAACACCAAAAAGTAATTCAACAGGATCTGTTAGTTCTTCTGTAAGATCAGCCACGGCGGTATCAAACACAATCATTTTTGTTTTAATTGCGGGGATGGACGCCATTACAGAACCGAATATGCCCGAATAAACAACGGATGCGCCCATAGAGCCGCTCTGGTCAAGACAGAGTACCACATCCTTAAGCGAAGTTCTTTTGCGGCCGTAGCCAATTCTTATTGCTGGAATAATGGTTTTATATTCCGGCTGGTAATGCTTCAGGTTTTTTTGAATAGTTGCGTGCCAGTTAATTTCAGTATGCTTTGGCCGCCTGTTGCGTGTACTTCGGTTAAGGCTACCCGTTATAGCCTGTTGCGTGGGCCGGGCAAGTTTTTTAAGTAAGGCATCCACCACCTTGCGTACTACTTGCCGGGCGGTGTCTTTTGTTTTATCGGGTATCACACGGCTCAATGTCATCAGCGTTGCTACCAGGTGAACATCCGGTTCTATATTCTCCAGCATTTCTTTTTCAAACAGCATCTGCGTCAGGTTCAAACGTTTCAATGCATCCTGTTGCATCACCTGGACCACGGT
>JBDUAY010000072.1:0-17171 GCA_040004415.1 Bacteroidota bacterium
GGGTTTACTCTGACTTTACCCGATGGCTCAAAATATTATTTTGGAGGAATCGATGCGAATGGAAATGGAGTTGGTATTGAATTCACCGCTCAATACGGTGCTCAGATCACACAGTTTATTGCCAACACATGGTTATTGACGAAAATTATTGATGTTAACAATAATGAAATAGACTTTAGTTACAGCGCTAGCTACCCAACCGTTGATCTTGCATTCGGCTACAATGCAGATTCATGGAGCTGTCTGCCGACCAATGGCGGTTGGCTTTCCAATTCCTTTGGCAATGGCATATTTAGCAGTACAATGGATGTCAACACGCATGGTGGGCTTATGACCCTGCCGTTATACCTGGATAAAATAACCTGCCCGAATGAAACAGTAACATTTAACCGGGGGGATTCACGGAATTCTCTTCGGGTACCTGACAACATGCTAACTTTTATAAAAAGTAATGGTTCAAATGTTTCGTCAAATTATTTTAATCTGGGAATTTTATATGATGGTGTTGCTGTGAACGGCCAGATCATTCACGGACCCGACAATCTTCAATGGGAACAACTCAATAATATTGTAATAACTAACAGTTATAACCAAATATATCGTCAATACCAGTTTAATTACAGTACAGACCCCAACCAGCGTCTTACACTAACGTCATTTTTGGAATCTGATAATGCCAGCCCTTCGAATTCAATCAAGAAATATACGTTTGGCTATAATACCAGTCTTCCGGCGACCGCGCTCTATGACGGAAATTACAGCGATCATTGGGGCTTTTATAACAATATATCTATTGCCGCTGCAAATCCTTCTGCTTCCGACGGCACAACCGGTTCTATTAATTATCTAAAACAAACAAATCAATCTGTTGTTACCAACGGATTGCTTAATAATATTACATATCCAACCGGCGGATATACTTCATTTACATGGCAGGCTCATGATTATTCTCAAGTCGTATTGGCTAACAGACAAGGGTTGTCTTCCATGACCGGCTTTGCAGGAGGAAGCCGAATCAGCGAAATGAAAAGTTTTTTGGCCGACGGTTCTGTTGCATTGGACAAAAAATATATATATGTGCGGGGCTACACTAATGCGACACCCACTGGTACCGGTTCAAGCGGCATCCTTAATGGCACACCGACTTATTATATGAATTTAACTAACCGGCCAGGCTTCAATAATCAAATTAATGAGTCGGTCAGTGTAACATCGCTCAATTCCCTCGCTAATTACGGCTATAACTCTCGGGGTTCTTACCTTGGTTATGATGAAGTGATTGAATTGAACGCCGATAAATCTTACACCAGAAATTTCTTTACCAGTTATGGTACAGATCTAAATGGGATACCGCACAACGATGTCCAGCCACCTGCAGCACTTGGTTGGGCTGCCGGTGACATTTATTATTCCATGTCAACACTTGAAGGTGAGCGTGGTAAACCGACAGCTGTTTATAAATACACAGCCAGTGATCTGCTGGTTGAAAAAACTATTTATACTTACAGGAATGATGCAGGCAGATTCAACAATTTCATTAAGCTGATAAACTTTAATGGAGTAATAGGCGGGTGTGGCAATAGTTCCTTTGATGCATTGGTATTAGCCACTTCCAATCAAAAATTTACTTATAGCTATTATATTACAAATGTAGCAACTACCACTTTTGATCAACAGGGTAAGAATCCCATCATGACTTCCAAATCGACTGCCTATAATATTTATAACCTTGACAGTATTACCACTGAAATAAACAGCAAAGGAGAATCAATAGTTACTACCTACAAATATCCCTTTAACTACGGCGATGCAACAAGTTTGGCTATGACGGCAGCGCATAATTTTTCGCCTGTGATTGAAACTGCGACGTCGAAGAATGGAAGTATGTTAAAATTAGCGCATACCAATTATTATGTTCCAACAACTGGTATTTATGTTCCGCAGACTGTTCAATTGCAGGTTGGTGGCAATCCTATCGAAATGAGGCAACAGTTCTATCAGTATGACTCCAAAGGAAATGTTCAGGAACAATCGAAGTCTAATGATATGCACGAGGTATACTTATGGGGGTATAATAATCAATATCCTGTAGCGAAAATTACCGGCAGTACATATAATGCAGCAATCGCAATTGTTACACAGGCGCAAATTGATGCAGCTACTTCAACCAGTTCGAATGATGCCGGAGTGCGTACTTTATTACAAGCCTTGCGTTCCGGACTTCCAAATGCACTTGTTACAACGTATACGTACTTACCATTAGCGGGAATTACCAGCGAAACTGATCCAAGAGGTCAAGTTACGTTTTATGAATACGATTCCTTTCAAAGACTCAAATTAATCAAAGACTTTGCTGGAAATATTTTGAAGACGTTTGATTACCAGTACCAGATAGCGCAATAGATTATTAACCTGAATCTGAACTTATGCCAGTTACGTTAGCCAATAATAAATTACTGATTGTATTGTTTTTAATGCTTTTCAGTAGTGCGTCTGTTTGTTCCCAATATCAGATAACAGGTTTTACACCAGTTCTGCCTGGGATCAACTACGGACCATATACAATAAGTGGTGGTGCATGGGCAACGGGTGACCATTGGTGTGTTACTGGGGGTACAATTAACGGTACGACAAATACCTGTATGAATAATACCGGAACTCCATCCATAGGTGTTACCTGGAACACAGGCATCACTTCTGGTACGGTCGCCTATTATTTGTCAGGCGCCGGAAGTCCGGTTGTTACTTATAATGTTTGTATAGTTAATAACGCATTAAATAGCACAACCATCAACGCTCAATTTGCCCCAGACTATTATCCTTTTGTTCCGTTGGGGAAATTGCAAACTTTAAATCTGTTAGCGACAGATGCTTCTAATTGCGGACCTATAACTTACTGGTGGGAAATAAGTAATGATGGAACCAACTATACGCCTATTCCAAATACGAACACACAAAACTATTCGATCAACCAAGCATTTACGCAGAACACTTTTTACCGCAGGGCAGTAAGCCTTAATCCTTATGTGAATTATACAAGCAGCATTTCAGTAACCCCGGTAGCGCAGCCACAAGCAGGAAGTATTTCGCCGGCTTATGTTCCGCTCAACGCGGGATCAAATGCCGGAACTTTTACAGCAACTGCTGCGACGGGTGGTACTATGTGCGGAGGGAATTATACCTATACATGGCAGACTTCTGCTGACAACCTGAATTGGACCAATGCTGGTTCAGGATTATCTTTTAGTCCTGGAATAATATCAGTGAGGACATATATTCGTCAACTGGCCTTTTGCGGGCCAATAGCGGGTATCAGCAATACTGCGGTAGTTGATCCCTATCAGCCGCTAATTGGCGGTTTGATAAGTCCGGGCTTTATATCAGTTCCACCTGGGACAAATATTGGAACCCTGACCGGCAGTCCTGCTTCTTACGGCAATGCAAGCGCTGGTTATGTCTACCAGTGGATGTCCACAACTGATATCGATAATATTCCTTTTAGCCCGATCTCGGGAGCGTCTGGACCTGCTGCCTCAAATTATACACCACCTGCCCCGGGCTCAACTATTTACTATGAAAGAATGGTAACCTGCAATGGTCAGACAGCGTATAGCAATACCATTACGATAAAAATAGGTGCATTGTCAACTTCAAATTATATTAAAAGCAGATCCATTACTGCCTCCAATATTACGAGTTCTGCTTCCGCTGATGCGCTAACGGCGCTGGTGGATGTAAAACAGACGACGCAATATTTAGATGGCCTGGGAAGGCTGAATCAAACAGTAATGATGAAAGGATCTCTTATAACAAGTTCAACCCCTACACCCACTGATATTGTAAGTGTAAGCCAATACGATGCCGTTGGCAGGGAAGTTTTCAAATACCTTCCTTATGTATCGACAACAACCGATGGTAGCTATAAATCCAATTCATTCCCCGAGCAAAATGCATATAACAACGTTCGGTATCCAAATGAGATTTATAATTACCAGCAGGTAAACTATGAAATATCACTGCTGGACCGAATTAACAGTACAAGAGCTGCTGGTGTGAATTGGACCGGCAGCAATCGGGGAAACCAGGTTATGTATGCCAGCAACTCGACGATAGATTTAGTCAGAATGTGGTATGTGGCTCCTAACGGTATACCGGGAAATTTCAGTACCTACAACACCCCCGGATTTTATCCCGCTGGTGCTTTATTTAAACAAATTTCCACAGACGAAAGTAATAAGCAGTTAATAGAATTTAAGGACAAGAATGGGAACGTTATTCTAAAAAAGAATCAACTAAGCGCCATTGCTGATGACGGAACAGGAAGCTCCTATGACGGATGGTTATGTACTTATTATATTTATGACGATTGGAATAACCTCCGCTGTGTCATTCAACCACATGGAGTAGAACTATTAATACAAAATGGATGGAACACAGCTGCATTAAGTGGTGTAATAGCTAACGAACAGTGTTTCCTTTATGAATATGATCAACGAAACAGGATAATTGTAAAAAAAGTTCCTGGAGCTGATCCGGTTTATATCGTTTACGACAATCTCGACAGAATTGCAATGACGCAGGACGGAAATTTAAGAGTATTGGGAAAATGGAATGTCACCTTGTACGAAAATAATCTCGATCGCCCGGTGCAGACAGGGCTGTATTCAACCAGTACCAGTTTTGCAAATTTATTGTCGGCGGCAGCTTCTTCTTCTTCATATCCTTTTTCTGTCGCATCGGAACCGTCATATCCAACGTGGGAATTATTGACTGTTACACATTACGATAATTATACCGGCCTTCCTGCGGGCATATCAAACGTTCTCAATATAGGCGCAATAAGCATATCTAATTTTTACACGGGGACAGCCTGTAATGTTTCTCCATCTTATGCACTTCCGCTTGCTCAAAATAGTAACAACACTACAATGGGACTTACGACTTGGACGCAAACAGAAGTATTAGGAAGTGCAGGTTTGCAATATATTTCCGCGTCAATTATTTACGACGATCGCGCAAAAATGATACAGCAACAGATCCTAAATTACAGTGGCGGGATAGATATTTCTACTCTTCAGTATGACTTTACTGGTAAAGCGTTAATTACTGATTTACGGCATCAGAAACTATCCCCTGGCAATCCAACCCAAACGTACGAACTGGTTACACGCAACAGTTATGACGACCTCGGACGAGCAATAAAAACTGAGAAAATGATTATTGCTGCTGTTATACCAACATCAGCATGGAAAATTATTGCAACTATGTCTTACGACGCCCTTGGACTATTAACAACGAAAACGATTGGGAATAATCCCACTAATACTGGTTCGTCGTATATTTATCTTGAAAGCCTCGCTTATGAATATAATATTCGTGGCTGGTTGTTGGGAATAAACAGAAGCTATTTGAATACTACAGGGCTGACCAACTATTTTGGATATGAGCTAGGCTATGATAAACTAAATACTGTTATTCCAGCAACCACTTATTCAACTGCTCAATTCAACGGAAACATCTCAGGTACAGTTTGGAAAAATGGAAGTGACCTGGCTGTAAGAAAATATGATTTTAGCTACGACGCTGTTAACCGCCTGACAAATGCCGATTTCAAAACTTATAATGGAACTTTTAATAGAAATGACGGACTTGATTTTAGTGCCGCTGTTCCACTTTATGATGCGAACGGAAATATTCTTCAGATGACCCAAATGGGCTGGAAAGCGAGTGGCAGTGTGTTTATAGATAATTTAACCTACAATTTAGTGGCAAATACAAACCGACTACAGAATGTTATTGACGGGGCAAGCGATCAGAATACAAGTCTGAGCGATTTCAGGTATTCACCAGCCTATACAAGTAGTTTGGGCGGAACGGGCAAAACTGCCTCAACATCGGATTATGATTATGACAATAATGGTAATTTAAAAAGCGATAAAAATAAAGACATAACTTCTATCAGTTATAATTATTTAAACTTACCGGTAACTATTACTTTTTCCGGCAATGGCACTGTTTCTTATATTTACGATGCAGCTGGTAACAAACTCGCAAAAACTGTTTTAGATAACAATGTTAACACAATGGTTAACGGAACGCAGACAACTGCTACCACCATCAATACATATATTGCCGGTTTTGTCTATGAAACGAAACAATATGGCGCATTGGCGCTTAGCAACCTGCAGTATACTGACAAGCTTCAACTTTTTGGTCACGAAGAGGGCCGGATAAGGGGGCTTTATAAAAATTTTTCCTCTCCCAATACACTGACGGGATTTGTTTTTGACTATTTCCTGAAAGATCATTTGGGAAATACGCGAATGGTGCTTACCGAGGATCAACAAACAGACGTATATCCAACTTTAGATTTTGAAGGATCGAGTGCCACGGACGGGAACGTTATTAATGAAAATGCCGCATGGGATAAAGCTTCAGGTAATTCAATCGATATTTTAAATAATAGGATTACAGCACTGCCAACAGGCTTCAACGCAGGAACGAATGGAAGCGCATGTGGTTCTATTACAAAAGCCCAAGGAGCGATTGGCGCTGCCAAGTTAATAAAAATCATGGCCAGGGACCAGTTAAATGTTTCGATTAATTATACGTATTCCACTTCAAGTATTAATAACACTTCTGCGGGAGGTTTAAACACTTTATTGAATAGTCTAGCAGCTATGATACTTGGTAGTTCAGAAGTTGGAGATGCACTTCATGCGCAGTCTGCCGCGCTTGCAGCTGCTCAAAATAATACAATTGTGACAGGCCTATTTAATTCAAATGGTGAAAACCCGTCCGGTGTTACAACCGATCCGCCAAAAGCCTTTCTTCACGTTTTATTATTTAATGATCAATTTGTGTTTGATAACCAGAACAGTGTTGTAGTACCTATTACGGCAGCGGGGTTAAACGCTGAAGGTACAATACCACCACAGATCATAACTGTTGCTAAAAGCGGATATGCTTATGTCTATTTCAGTAATGAAAGTAATACGACGGTTTATTTTGATAATTTCCTATTAACTCATGTCAGAGCGCCAATATTGGATGCCAGTTCTTATTATCCTTTTGGATTAACAATGGCAGGAATTTCAGGAAAGGCCATTAGTTTCGGTACTCCTGAAAACCGTTATAAATTTAATAAAGGTTCCGAAATACAAAATAAAGAATTTACCAATGGTGGCGGACTTGAATTGTATGATGCCAGTTTCAGACTTTATGATCCGCAAATTGGTAGATTTATGCAGCAAGATCCAGTGGAAGGAGTTTCACTCAACAGTTCGGTTTATGCTTTTGCAAACAATAATCCCTTATTGCTTAATGATCCTTTCGGGCTTCTCTCAACCCAGGAGAATCCGGAAATTCTAAAAACAGTTTACGTCTATGGGAAGAAAAAGCCAAAGCCAACGGGCGGATTTCCCTGGCCAGAGTATACAAAAAAAGAAGCGCAGGAATTTGTGCAAATCCGCGGTGATTTTTTCGCAGAGAGAAAAACAAATCCACATCCTTCTAATCCAAAATACAAACCCTATTATAATTCACTGGAGCTTCAGTGGATAGCAAACCGGGATTGGAAAAGAAACTCAATTGGGGCTGTCCTGCTCATTGGTTCTCCGGCATTATTGGCTTCATCGCCCTTAGCATGCAACTTAGTATTCGGAACGAAAAATGCTTGGCTGGCAAGGGTTGCAATAACTGGCGGCGACATGGCGTTACAATATCTTGAAAAAGGTAAAATAAACTGGATACAGGCGGGAACAAGTAGTCTAGGAGCTTTAAGCTATGCTGTTGCAGGGTCCGGAGATTTGTCAAAAGAAGGATATTTTGATGAAAATGCAACCATTACAACGGTTGCAGTGTCTACAGTGTTCAATGTCATAGGAGGAAAAAGTGCTGATTATCTGCAAGTTGCAAATGCCCCAGTACCGGTAATAGGACTCTTTACAACGATTACGAGTTTATGGGGAGATAACGTAAATTCGTTGATTAACAATACTCCCTTCATTCAATGGAAACCTTAATAGATTATGGTTAATTATCAACGTAATGTCATCTTTCTATTAATAGGGATAATAGCTTTTGTTATTTTTTATAATACGGTCATTCTTGGTCATTCCAACGGCAAAATCATACCCAATCATACAGTAGTGTGCGGCGATATAACAGACATGCGAACCGGAAAAGGCACCAATGTAATTTATGAATTTTCATTTGATGGAAAGAAGTATAAGGACAATGTTTTATGTCCGGCTATGACAATGGCAGCCTTCAAACAAGGTAAGAGAAAGTTATTGATTGTATTTGAGAAGGGTAACCCAGGCAATAATAGAATACTGGCAGATGTAGATGATTTCGCCCGTTATATGATAACTGAAAATGACACATTAAATGTTCCTTGTGATTGGTATAATCATTAGGAATATAAAACATAGTATCTGATTTTGATCTAATCTCATACCTCGGAAAACTCAGCAAGCCCTGAACCGTCGTATCCATACGAGGATGAAAACGTAATATGATCTCTAATTTAGTACCAGTTTTTTTATTTAATAGCATAAAGACCCTTTATCGTCTGAGATTGATCCCGATAATCCTTGTATATTTATGATCTTTTTGAAAATAAAATATTACTAATCATCGAATTTTTTTTTTGTGCCAGCAACAAAAAATAGTACCCAGGTTTAAATTTCCAACAGCGGTTTTTTTAATCGTTTCTTTGTTTGTAACAAATTGTGGCTTAGCTAACCTAGTACTGAATATAACAGTTACAAATATTTCGTCTGAATTTTATAGCAGTACAGGATTGCACAATAACGGGATCATCGGCGCAAGCGCATCCGGTGGTACCGCTCCTTACTCGTACAAAATAATATTACCCCCGGGTGGAAACTATACACAAAACAATGGATTCTTTTCCGGGCTGGACCCAGCAACCTATCAAATAATTGCAACAGATGCTGCCGGACAGCATGATACTGTAATTGTATTTTTATCGTACGTATATCCACAACCTTTAGTCACTTGTTCAAACATCGTCTACCCGTCTTCCTGTAACGGTGTTAAGGATGGAAGTTTTACTTTAGCAGGTAGTGGCGGCACACCGCCTTATTTGTATAGTATTGACGGTGGCGCTACTTATAGCAGCATTACCAGTTACCCAAATCTTATCTGGGGTCTCTACAGAGTGATTATTAAAGACGCCAACGGTCAAATCGGTATAGTCGCTAAGAATACTACTCCCAATTCCGATCCCGGCGTTATTAGTCTTGTAAGTATGTACTGCTACTCCAACGGATCGGTTGAATTCGGGGGAGAATCATGCACCAAACAGGGTTATGCAATTGCACACGTATTCTCCTCTGTCTCAGGTTGGTTTTTTTCGCTGGATGGTACCAATTACGTCCGGGTTTATCCGGATACAACGGTTGGGCTTTATCGATATGATTCGCTGGGTCTTGCGCCAGGCCTCTATCGTGGATATATAAGAGATACGCTGGGAAATATTAATGTATTCACTTCTGTTATTATACCAGTCTGTGTTGTTAAAATAACCTTCCTCGCGGTAGATGCATCCTGCGGGCAGAGTGATGGAACAGTAACAGTAACTGCTGCTAATGGAACTCCCCCCTACGCATATACTATTGATGGCATAAATTATCAGGCAAGCAACTTATTTACCAATTTGTCTTCCGGTAACTACAATGTGGCGGTAAAAGATGCCAGTGGTGAGATAAATTTTTCTACTGCAATTGTATTTAACAAATGTCCAGCCGTTACAGCAACAGCGACCAATGAAACTTGCGGTAAGAAAAATGGAACAATTACCGCAACAGGCAGCAAGGGTAGCTTGCCTTATACTTTTTCATCGGACGGAATAAATTTTCAGAGCAGTAATGTTTTCACAGGAATGGCATCCGGAAATTACACCGTGATTATTAAGGATGCAAATAGTTACACTGACAGTACTTCTGTCACTGTCGGCAATAATTGCTTACAACTACTCTTAACCGTTATTAATTCAACCTGCGGTAATAAAAACGGATCTATTGCTGGCAATCCTACTGGCGGTACGGCCCCTTATCTATATTCGATAGATGGATTAAATTACCAGGCGGGCAATTTGTTCAGTAACCTCCCTGAGGGCAGTTATACCATTACGGTGAAAGATGCTTTTGGAAACAATGCTGTACAATCTGTGATCCTAACGGACTCACCTGCTCCGAAAATAAGCGTTGCAATGTCACCCGCATCCTGTGCAAATACCAATGGAGCCATCACTATTGCAGCAACAGGTGGCACAAATCCGTTGCAATACAGTGTTGATGCTGGTAATAATTTTCAAACAGGTTTTGTTTTTAATAACCTTGATTCTGGACAATATTTTACCGTTGTCAAAGATTCTAATGGTTGTGTTATTAGGGATACAGTACAACTAACGGCACTGCCTTCGCCACCTGTCAATCTTGGCAAAGACACAATCCTCTGTATCGGCACTAACTTGTTATTGAATGCACCTGTTGCAACAGGATACCAGTATCTTTGGCAGGATAATACAACGGCAAATGTTTTTCCCGTGAATAGTCCAGGAAGCTATTTTGTTAGGGTAACAAATACGTATAATTGTTCATCCTCGGATACCATTGTTGTAAAATATATTCCAAAGCCCGTTTTTTCCTTAGGTAACGATACTTCAATTTGTGATGACAGGTCATTACTATTAACGCCATTGTTGCCACCGGGCAACTATTTATGGAATAATGGTAAAACAACACCCTCTTTAAACGTCAATGCCGAAGGATTGTACTGGCTGGAGGTAAATGCAGGTGGATGTGCCGGGCGGGATAGTATCATGGTAGGTTATAAACCTGCCCCGTCAGTAAGTCTTGGTAATGATACTATACTGTGTGCCGGAAAGAATATTTTGCTGGATGTCACTACCCCAAACGGGTCTTATGTATGGCAGGATGGTTCCCCTGCTTCTGTTTTCGACGTTGGCAGCGCCGGCCTCTACAGTGTAAAGGTTGATGTCAACGGTTGCAGTGCCAGCGCATTCGTACATGTTAACTATATGGCACAGCCAGCAATTAATCTGGGGAATGATACCACCATTTGCAATACCGGGCAATTAATTTTGAATGCCAGTTATCCCATGTCTTCTTATCTCTGGCAGGATGGTTCCACCGCTTCTATTTATCATGTCAATAACGCCGGCGGATATGCAGTCATTGTCACCAATGTATGTGGCAGCGCGAAAGATTATATCCATATTGATTTTGTAAATTGTTCTTGTAAATTTTACATACCGACAGCGTTTACTCCTAATGGGGATGGAAACAATGACAAGTTTCGCCCAAAATATCAATGCCTCTTCAGTGGGTATGAATTATTAATATTTAACAGATGGGGTCAATTAATTTTTGTATCACATAATGCAAACCAAGGCTGGGACGGGACTTTCAACCATTCTCCGCAGCCCGCCGGAGGTTACGTGTGGCAACTTCGTTATACCGATTCTGACGCTGGTAAACTGATTAAAAAAAGCGGCACAATTGTGTTAATCAGGTAATCATTTTCACTGAATCCTTTAAGGGAAATGCTATTTAGAAATCAGTTCGCAGCACTGAGGCATTGCATTTGACATCTAATAATAAACCGCCATCAATAATACTAATTTTACAAAAAGCCTTTTCCGAGCTGTTGAACGTCTTGCTTTTGCTGGTGGTAGTTTGAGAGTGCTTTTTGCAGCGTGTTTTCCACTTGGTCAAGGCTTTCGAAAATGATGTTATGAAAGTATTTTCTACGGATTTCTCTCCAAAGCAGTTCTACCGGATTTAATTCTGGCGAGTAAGGGTTTAAATGGAGCAATTTAATATTGTCGCTAATTTCCAGTGATTGGCTCATATGCCATCCAGCTTTATCAAGGATTATTATTATTCTGTAGTGGCAGTAATGATTGGAGAGTTGTTTCAAAAACTCATTCATTGCTTCTGTATTACACAGTGGGCTTATCATAGAATAGCAATCACCCGTTTGGGGTGACAGCGCTGAATAGGCATAAATATATTCCCTGATCATTTGCCGGGCAACAGTAGGAACTATATTACCTTTTACCCAGCAAGCCATCTCCCGGCTTATTCTGCCAAACCTTGCTTCATCTTCAAAAAACACAACCACGGGTAAAGAATGTAATGATGAGGGGGAATGCTATTGAGGTGGAGTCCAGCTTTTGGGGGAGTTTTTTTTAAAGTCCTCCTGTTCCTCATTGCTTCGTTTAGGATGATGAGGTCTGGGCATTTTCTTTTTCCAACCATTCCTGTGTAATAAATCCCACAGGTAGTCATCAGAAACAACTTTACCTGTCTTTCGTTCTACCACAACACGGATGTCATTAGCTGTTTTAATCAGACCTTTTAAGGCCATTGTCTCCAGTGATGAAAACAACGCTGCTTCTTCGCTAAGACTAAGCAATGACCTTCTTCTTCCACCTTTTTTCTTATATCCAAGTGCAGCAACCCCGCTATGATTATAATGCTCAACAATCTTGTAAATACTGTGTACTGATAAGTTTACCAGCGGGGCTATTAGTTCTGCCGAACTCATCTTGCCAACCTGGATCAAATAAATGATTTGCCAGCGGCTATGACCAGGACTATTTCTGCTAAGTGATAAGTTCTTTTGTAAATCAGCATTACTAAAATGAGCGGCAACTTGTAAGGAACGCATATCTTAGAATTTATACACTAAGATATGAAAATTCCATATTAGTATAATTGATAGCGGTTTATTATAAAGGGACGCTGCATAATTATATTCACCCCGCAGGTATTTATCATACGGTGCATTTGGCTTTCTGATTTTTTATTAATTTTATTTTTTCTTTATTATTTGAGATATTACTACTCGAAATTGCCAAAATCACTTCTTTCTGAAGTAATCAAATAAAATACCTTCAAGGTAAACAGCTCTTTCTCTAATTCTGCTGGCAAATTGCTGGCAAAAAAAATAAAGTCACCCTAAGACGACTTTATAAGTGGTCGACAATTAGTGGACCCTGCTGGGCACGATCCAGCGACCCTCTGATTATGAGTTTCTTCAGCGACTAATGACTTTTATTATAATTCTCTTTAATGACAATTTTAATTCGAAATTTTTAGCCACCTCCGGATAATTCTCGCCACTTTACTAAATTTGTCTGGTTAAGACCTACTCCTTTAACAAGCTCTTTTTAGATGTTTAAGTAAAGTTTAGACCCGTATAATGAAGTGAATTCTAAGCCTTTTTAAAAAATGTTAGGCAAAATGTTAGGCACATTTGTAAAAAAGTGGTTAAAGACTGGATTTTGCAGAGTATCGGAATTTTTACAACCAAACATGGAATTTATTAAGAAGTTGATTTTAAGCGTGTTGTAAAAATGAAAAGCCCCACATTTCTGTGAGGCCTTGTGACCGCGTCAGGATTCAAACCTGAAACCTTTTGATTCGTAGTCAAATGCTCTATTCAGTTGAGCTACGCAGCCATGGTATTTAATTCATTGCGCCGGATTCAGCCTGGAACCTTCCCGGCCCCGCAGTTGAAATGCGCTGTTCAGTTGAGCGGAGCAGCCATTTTTTAACGGGTGGCAAATATAGAACAATTACCAAAAAAGAAAAAATATCGGCCCTAATAAGTTGAAAACAATTATTTATCAACCTCTTATGGCCAATAACGGCTACGATTCGCCCAAAAAGGGATACCGGTAATCAACCGGCGGGTTGAATGTTTCTTTAATTGTTCTGGCACTCAGCCAACGGTATAAATTCAGGATAGAACCCGCCTTATCATTGGTGCCGCTTGCCCGTGCGCCGCCGAATGGCTGCTGCCCCACAACGGCACCGGTTGGCTTGTCGTTAATATAAAAATTACCCGCTGCATGACGCAGTTTGTTAGTGGCCAATTCTACCGCATTTCTGTCCTGCGAAATAATGGCCCCGGTTAATGCATACGGAGAAGTAGTATCCACCAAATCCAACACCTTTTCAAATCCATTGGCCGGATAAACATATACCGTTAATACCGGACCGAAAATCTCTTCACACATCGTAACAGATTTTGGGTTCTTTGTCTCTATTACGGTGGGCTGAATAAAATAGCCACTCTTTTTATCACATTTACCACCTACCCAAATGGAAGCCTTGTCGTCTTTTTTTACCCCATCGATATAGGATTTTATTTTGTCGAAGCTTCTTTCATCAATCACCGCATTGATGAAATTACTGAAATCATCTACCACACCCATTTTAAAACTCTTCACGCCGGCAATCAATTTTTTCTTTACTTCCTCTGCAATATTTGATGGGATGTACGCGCGGGATGCGGCAGAACATTTTTGCCCCTGGTATTCAAAGGCACCGCGAAGCAGGGCAGTGGCTACTACATCCGGGTCGGCACTTTTATGTGCCAATACAAAATCTTTACCGCCGGTTTCGCCTACAATACGCGGGTAGGTTTTGTACAACGACATGTTTTTGCCAATTGTTTCCCACATATTATTGAAGACACCTGTGCTACCGGTAAAATGTACGCCGGCAAAATCGCGGTGATTAAAACAAACTTTACCCAGCAAGGGGCCCTCAACATAAATTAAATTGATAACACCATCCGGCAGGCCGGCTTCATTCAATATGCGCATAAACATTTGCGCCGCAAATACCTGCGTGTTGGCCGGTTTCCAAACAACGGTATTGCCACACATAGCAGCGCTGGTGGGCAGGTTACCGCCGATGGCCGTAAAATTAAACGGAGTAATGGCGAGCACAAAACCTTCCAGCGGCCGGTACTCTAACCGGTTGTGCATACCCGGGCTGCTGATGGGTTGCTGTTTATAAATCTCACTCAGAAAATGAACATTGAAACGAAGAAAATCAATGAGCTCGCAAGCCGCATCTATTTCTGCCTGGTAAGCATTTTTGCTTTGTCCGAGCATCGTAGTTCCGTTCATGTACGGGCGATACTTTGTTGCAATCAGGTCGGCGGCTTTTAGAAAAATATTCGCGCGGTTTTCCCAACTCATGGCCGCCCAATTTTCTTTTGCCGCCAGTGCTGCATCTATTGCCTGGGTAATATGTTTTTCAGCACCTTCATGAAAATAGCCCAGCGTATGTGCAGTATCGTGAGGAGGGTGAAGACTGATTTTTTTATTGGTCCGAATTTCTTTGCCGCCAATATACATGGGGATATCTGCCTGCTGCGTTTTCAGTTCTTCCAGTACTTCTTTCAATCTTTTTTTCTCTGCAGAACCCGGCGCATAACTTAATACAGGTTCGTTTACCGGCAGGGGATATGAAAAATAACCAATAGCCATACTATAAAAATTAAGGGGCAAAGATAACCGGTTTTGCCGATACCTTTTTGGGCATTATTACCCGCGAAGTACACAATAAACTATGCTAAAAGTTTAGCCAGTAAAATCGCATGCTTTCCCTTTTTTAATTCTGATACAAGGTTGACTTTAACCTTTTTTTGAAAGTTTGCTTTGCGATAGATATATACTTCGCCGGTGGTGAGATTATAAATATTGGAATACGCGGTCAGCGCGTCCTGGTGTGTCTTCGATAAAATATTTTCGAGATTATGTACAGATACGGACGAATCTGTTTTCAGCATTGCTTCTGCAGTGGCAAATCTTTTGCAGGGTTCTTCGCCACCGTAAGACGGATCGGTTATATTAAAATTGGTAAGCAGTTGATATTTTTTTTCCCTTCTGTGTATTTGCAATTTGCCATCGTACACACCTATAATTGCAGCGTTGCCATTCCTGTCGGCAAATAAAATGTGTATATCTTCTATTTCAGGTATTTTATATTTCTCAACAAAAGCAATGGCCTGCGCTGTCGTGCTGCATTCTTCCAATAGTCTTTTCCAGGTATAACAATGACAGTCTTCTTTTTTGTTGTTGTCAGGATAAGGTGCGTACGGTGTACGCGTTCCATCAAAAAATAACCCGGCTGTGTTCATGCCGCCCTGCGCAGTTCCTTCGCTGGCAAAATCAAAATACAGCATACCCATTTTTTTGCCATTGGCAGGAATAAACGTTATTTCTGCATCATTTGCATACCAGTCTTCATGATTGGCAACCAATATGTTTTTGCCGTCTGTAATGAAAAGAATCAGGCATGCAAATGTGGGAATGAATAAAAAAGAAAACAACACTATCAACAAATATTTTTTCACTTCTTTTCTATTTTAATTTGAGAAAATACGGCCTTCATATCCGGGTGCATTTTTGGCCCATCACCAGGAAAATGGGCAGATACCGCCAAGCCAAATTGCACAGTATCCTGTAGCCAATTTAATTCATATTCGCCTGCTTTTTTCCATTCGGTTGCATGTTCTTCCTTAAAGTAGGCAGTAATGCTGTTGCCTTTTCTTTCCATTTTTAACCAGCCATTCATGCTGGCACTTTTATCAATAACTGTTTTGCTTTTATTGGCTACTGTTTTTTTAAAGAAATTTTTTGGGGTTGGATTGCCGCCTGTGCCGGTTGCTAACAATAGATAATTTTCTGTTGTATCGTTGTCGTTACGGATGATAATGCCAGCTTGTTGAAAACCCCTGTCGGGTACCTCATTCGTATTTGATTGTTTTAACAGGTTAATTTTTGATTCTACTATAAAATCTCCCTGCACTTTTTTATACAGCATGCCACCTGTTTCATCATCTTCCCACAAACATTTCATGATCGGGATTAGTGTAATGCTGTCTGCATGCTGACTGGCAGCAAATAAATTCCTGTTTACAGCATTCCAATCTTCCACGGTACTTACATTAGCAACATCATTATTGTTCTTTGAAATGCCGGCAACAATTTTATTGACTGTTTCTGTTGGTGAAATAATATTATTGGTCCCCCAATAAGTTGAATCAAAAACACCTGGTAAATCTGCTATTATATTTTTTCGTTTCCATTCTTCATCTTTGGTAATTTCTTTTTTAACCGGCAACTGCAGATCGGTTATCAGTAATTCTATATTGATGGTGAGATCAAGATCCAGGTTTTTCTTTGGCTGTTTATATTCTATTGACTGCGTTCCTTCTGCATAACTCATGATCCATTTATTCTTTACAGTAGAAAAATCTACTCTCCTGGTCCAACTTTTTCTTTTGAAATCGATGTTTAGCAATTCTGCAAA
>JBDUAY010000426.1:0-5060 GCA_040004415.1 Bacteroidota bacterium
TAATTGTTTTCATGGTGAAATCTACCTGTTACAGTAAATTCCATTCCGTTATAAAACCGCATGGGATCTTTTATCGGAGTACCCGGTAAACTATCATTCAATGCAAAAACTGTCGCCTGGCAAACAATACAAAACAGTAAAATAAAAAGGGGCCTTTTACAATGCATGAAAAAAATTCTGGTAAATGTAATAAATAAAAAAGAACCGGTGTAGAAGTACTGCTTCTTTATGACAGGAAAATGAATTGCCCGCTGTTTGATAGACAACATCTAAAACAAAAAAACTTTGGGATAAAAAAGGGGTTGCAAAAATATTAAAAAGTACAAGACGGTGATCCGCTATGGCGGACAAAGTAATGACGATGATTACCAAAGCTGCTATTGCCCGACAAAAATCTTATTACCTGTAAATATCCAGCAGGCCATCAGGCAATGTAACGTACACCTTCCTGTTTTGCTGGTCAATTTTATCAAGCGATTCCTGGTGAATGGGTATCAGTGCTTCTTTCCCCTCCAGTAAAACAGCGCACAAAATTTGATGCGGCTGTTCAATCACTTCTAAAATTTCGCCGAGGTCTTCATCTTCATCTGTGATCAGGTGAAAGCCGAGCAGCGCAATGGGGGATGATTTGGCTGCGTGGATATTAAAATCTTCTTCCGCAAGCCACACTTCTTTTGGGGTTAGCTTGCGGGCAGTTTCTTTGCTATCTATACCTTCGAGTTTAATATAAAGTTCAGCATCATTTTTTATAGAAGCAGCCGTAATAAAATAGGGCATAAAGTTATCTTTCCTTTCTTCTATAAAAATTGTTTCCAGCCCCTTTAAAGCGGTTTTTTTCCCCAGGCTGTGCTGCAATACCAGCTCTCCTTTTAAACCAAAGCTGGCAGCTAATTTTCCTATTTTAAAATATTGGCTCATGATGATGCTATATGGTTGTGAAGCATAGATTAGGCAAAAAAAAAGCAATTCCGACAATCAGAATTGCTTTAAAAGAATTAACGGAACAGCAATGTTATTCTGCTGCTGTGGTTTCTTCAGGTGCTGCAGGAGCGGCAGTTTCGTGGGTTGCTACAGCAACAGGTGCTTCGGCAACTTTTCTAACTACGGGTTGATTGCGGCTATCAGTACGTGCTTTTTTATGAGCACCCTGACGTTTTGCAATGTGAGCATCATGCTCAGCACTCCAGGCAGTAAACTTTTGCATTGCAACAGCTTCATCAAACAAACCTAAACCAACACCTCTTAACAAATGTTTCAGGTATAATACGCCTTTGAAAGACAGGATACGACGTACAGTGTCAGTAGGCTGAGCACCTTTGTGTAACCAGTCCAACGCCTTTTGACGATCAATCTGCACAGTTGCAGGAACGGTCAAAGGATTGTAAGTACCAAGTTTCTGAATAAATTTGCCATCACGTGGGCTACGGGCATCTGCTACAACGATGAAGTAGAATGGTCTCTTTTTTGAACCATGTCTTTGCAGTCTCATTTTTACAGCCATAAAAAATAGAAATTTTTTTGGGTTGTGAATAAATAGGGTTTCTAACTCTCCTTAAAAGGAACAGCGAAGATAACATCCTGTATGAAATTATCCAAATTTTTAAACTCGTTTTAAAATTTCCGGTGTTAAACTTCGTCCGCTGTCTACTGCTTATTCACAAGACCGATGCCAGTTTCCTTCTATAATCTAAATTTATTATCTTTCTAAAAATACCTCCAATGAAAAAGTATGGCTTTTTTTTGATTTTATTCTTAGCTGCCTGTAGTGCTCCCAACCGTTTAAAAAAATATTATACTGCAGAAGATAAAACTGTTTTTGACCTGGTAGAAAAAATAAAGAAAAACGGAAATGATAAGGAAGCATTGGAACAATTGCCCCAGGTTTACGAAGCGGTTGCCAGCAAACGAAAAGCGTTAACAGAGGCCAATTACACCAATCTTGTACCGGGTGACAGATATATGGAACTTGCCAAAGAATATGGAGTGATGTTACAGATGTACCAGCAAATAAGCGAAGTGCCGGCAGCTAAAAAAGCCGTCGCCGATTTATGGGATCCATCGCTGCAGATTCAGGATGCAAAAAATACCGCAGCGAATGAATATTACAACCAGGGGCTGGAATATCTTACTTACAACAACCGTGTTTCTGCACGTAATGCATATGACTTTTTCAGCAAAGCAAACGGGGCCGTGCCCGGTTTCCGGGATGTGCGACAGCTAATGCAGGAAGCTTTAGAAAGGGCAACGATAAAAGTAATTGTACGGGCTCCAAATTATTATAACCGTAACTGGAATTACTGGGGTTTTGAAAACGACTGGCTCCAGCAGCAAATAATCAACGACCTCAACAACCAATCTTTCAGCAATGTGCATTTTTACAGTGATTGGGATGCCAACAGCCGCCAGATAAGACCAGACAGACTGGTAGAACTAAACTTTACCGAATTGTACGTGGGCCAGGTATTTGTTAAACGCTATAGTATCAACCGAAGCAAAGAAGTGCAAACAGGTACAACAAAATCAGTACCCGCCAAACCGGTATATACTACCATTTATGCAACAGTGAACGTTACGGCAAGATACATGCAAAGCAGGGCTACACTTGAATGCAGAATATACGACCAGGTGAGTGGGCACAATTTGCTGTATGATCGTTTTCCCGGCAACGATGACTGGCGTATAGAAACAGCCACCTACACAGGGAATAAAGATGCCTTACTTCCGGAAGACTGGTCGAGAATTAATAACAGCAATAACTTTAAAGTACCCAGCCGTGCAGAAGTTGCCAACAGGCTAATTAGAAAATGTTATAGTCCATTATTGAACCGTATAAAAACGGGTGTACAGTTTGGCTCCGACTAATTAACCATGCCTACCAGGTTTTATGTTTACCTGTTTTAAAAATACGGGATAAATTAAATCCAAAACGAATATCGCCCTTGAAAAAATTACCGGTTGTTTGCATAATATAAGCACGTTCATTCATGCCGGTGGCATTTGAAAATTGCAACTGAAATACATGTCCACCGGTTTCTATATCAACGCCCACAGACAGCGGATCAGTGCTACCACTCAAGTTGCCAAATGGATGATGATAATCCAGTGTAAGTGCCATTCTTCTGCTCACCTTTAAACGGGCACCACCACCCATTGCAAAAATGCTTTGGTCATCCCCAGTATTAACAGGAGAACCACTGTGAATAAATATTGGGCTTAGTTGCATCGAGAATGAAGAACTGAATTTTCGGCCGGCTAACAGTTGTACATAATAAGATGACCTGTCTTTAAAGCCAGGCTTAACGGGTGCAAAAGATTCTTCTGTCCACACTAAACCGCCTGCCGCAAGTACCAATGAAAAGGGGATCAATTTAGCACCTGTAGATTGTTGTAATAATCTTTGTTTTATAAACAAATCTAATTCTTTCCTGAAGGTACTTCTTCCGAGGCCAATGGTAGTATTGTCAGAAAGGCCATAATCAAAACTGACACGCATAGAAGCTGCATCAAGGCCATATAGTTGCTTAATGCCCGAGCTTATAAAACCAAACCGATGCATGATTCTAAAATCAAGATCGCCCTTATGCAACATTTCGATAGAGTGTGCGTTGATAACCCTGGTGGATTTAAAAGCACCGGTTATTTTTTGTGTTGCGGGTACACTATCTTCTACCCCTTTTAAAAGGTCCTGCGATTGTACCTTCACTGAACATAAAACGCTGCATACAAAAAAAGCAATAGTAAGTTTTGTCATCTTTAAAAATTGGTTGTGTAAAATTATTTTGCGGACATTAACTGGTATTCAGCTATCGTAACTGCTATCGCTATTTTCTTATTTATTTTTTCCGCTACCAAAGAGGGAATAGATATTTTATAATCCGCCAGGGTAATAATAAAGTTGCAGGATGCAGCCACAACGCCACCTTTAACAGTTATTACAGCGCTTGTGTTAACAGGATTGGTTACACCGTGCAATGTTAATGTGCCATTTACTTTTACAGTAGCAACATTATCATTGGTCAACTGAATATTTTTACTGTTTTCAATTACTCCTTTAAAAAGAGCTTTGGGATATTTATCACTCTCCACATAATTTTCATTGAAATGTTCCTGCATCAACGCCTTTTCAAATTCAAAGCCTTTTAATAAAACAGCGAACTCAATTTGCCCGCTGGCAACATCCCAAACGCTTACCACTTTTGTATTAACTGCCTCAATATTTTCCATTGACGATTTGGAGTAAAAAGATATTTTGCCAGTTTTGGTAAAATATTTTGGCTGCGAAAAAGCGCTAAATATGAATAGAATAAAAAGGGTAAGCAGAGATGAATATTTCATAAATTAAAACTTTATTCTTTTTCTACAATAACACACCTGTTCAATTCAACATCCATTAAAAAACCGGTGCAGATGCCCTTAATGATTATCTGCTGACCGGCTTTATACTGATTGATTAAACCGATGTGTTGTTTATCCAGCAGGCAACTTACTTTATGCATTGCTGCGGCATCGCCTATCATCACATTAGCAAGTGTATCCTGTTGCTTTACTATTTCGGCGATAGTACCTTGCACCTGTATTGTTTTTCCCAGGTACTGGTGGTTAGCTTTCACCTCATCGTTTTCATATTCATCAAGAAATGCACCTGCATTTACTTTTACCACAGGTCGAATGGTTGTTAAGTCAGCGGGTTTACGATGATATTCCTTGTACAAATAAAATGACAGCGGTATCGCAATAACGAGCACAACTATAATTATTTTTTTAAGCACCTGCATCGTGTTAAATGAAATGAACAATTAATTACCATATCCTGCGCCTGCGTTTATCCAGGTAGTAATAACATCTTTTTCTGTTTGAGTTAAAGGTCCTGTTGGTGGCATTGTGCCATCAACAACCGCCCTTGCATTTATACGTGCACTGAATTTTACAATGTTGCAGTCTACCGCCCAGTTCATTCCTCCATTGGCCACTGTATTGTTATGGCAACTCTGGCACTTACCTCCCATCAACGTTTTTACAGCGGCAAATTTTGCACCTGCAGCACCTGTGGAAGGCACGGT
>JBDUAY010000073.1:0-17113 GCA_040004415.1 Bacteroidota bacterium
CACCCATCGCCAATTAAGCGCGCGCTGTGCAGAAAATTATAAATCATCACCGGTTTAAAAACATTCAGTTCAAAATGGCCATTACTTCCGCCAATACCAATGGTAACATCGTTGCCCATTACCTGTGCAGCAATCATGGTAAGCGCCTCGCACTGGGTTGGATTTACTTTGCCCGGCATAATAGAAGAACCTGGTTCATTGTCGGGAATAAATAATTCGCCAATGCCGCTGCGTGGGCCAGAAGATAGCATACGCACATCGTTTCCGATCTTCATTAAGCTAACGGCTACTGTTTTTAAAGCGCCGTGGGCTTCCACTATTGCGTCATGGGCGGCAAGGGCTTCAAACTTATTTTCTGCCGTTATAAAAGGCAAGCCTGTTAATATTGCGATGTGTTTTGCAACGTTTTCAGAATAGCCATCGGGTGTATTGATGCCTGTGCCAACAGCGGTACCGCCAAGTGCCAGCTCACTTAAATGTGCGAGTGTATTTTTAATGGCTTTTAGTCCGTGCGTTAATTGCGATACGTATCCGCTGAATTCTTGTCCTACAGTTAAGGGTGTGGCATCCATGAAATGAGTACGGCCAATTTTTACCACATGCATAAATTCCTTGCTTTTTGCAGCAAGTGTGTCGCGTAGTTTTTCAATACCGGGTAGGGTTACATCCATTAATATTTTATAGGCTGCAATATGCATGGCGGTAGGAAAAGTATCATTAGAGGATTGCGATTTATTTACGTCATCGTTGGGATGCAGAAATTTTTCTTTGTCTGATAGCTGGCCACCGTTCATTACGTGGCCGCGGTACGCTACTACTTCATTTACGTTCATATTACTTTGTGTGCCGCTTCCTGTTTGCCAAACAACCAATGGAAAATAAGCATCTAGTTTCCCTTCGAGTATTTCATCACATACTTTTCCGATAAGGTCGCTTTTTTCTTTGCTGAGTACGCCGGCTTCAAGATTGGTAATGGCGGCGGCCTTTTTCAGGTAAGCGAATGCCTTTATTATTTCTTTTGGCATTTTATTGATATCCTGCGCAATCTTAAAATTATCAATGCTGCGTTGTGTCTGTGCGCCGTACATAGCATCTGCAGGCACTTTCACTTCTCCCATGGTATCTTTTTCAATGCGGTATTCCATATGAACTTTTGTTTTTAAAATTTTAGTTTGAATGGGCGGTAAAGGTAATACAATCAATCATCCATTATTATTGGAGGTCAGTATGCCAGCGCCGTCCTGGCAAGATTCCTCAATGGGTGATTCACAAGGATTGACGAAGCGGGTGTTGAAACAGGTGATGTTCACGCAAACGTTTGCGCCTTTTATTTCGAAAACGGTATTTGAAGAAAGCAGAATTGCTATTTTTAAGCCCGTATAAATTACTGAAGATGAAAAAAATTTTCCTGTTTGCATTTTCTATGTTTTTATTGATTACTGCCGGTGCCCAACCGAAACATCAGTTTACACTGGGAAAAACAGATTTTTTGCTGGATGGAAAACCTTTTCAGATCATCAGTGGAGAAATGCATCCTGCACGGATTCCCAAAGAATACTGGCGGCAGCGTATTCAAATGGCAAAAGCGATGGGCTGCAATACCATTGCCGCATATATTTTCTGGAATTATCATGAACAAAAAGAGGGGGTCTTTGATTTTATTACGGAGAATAGAAATATCGCTGAGTTTATACATATCTGCCAGCAGGAAAAAATGTGGGTGTTGTTCAGACCTGGTCCATATGTATGTGCAGAATGGGATTTTGGCGGTCTGCCCAGCTGGTTGTTGAAAATACCAGATATCAAAATCCGCTGCATGGATAAGCGCTATATGACAGCCGTTACCAGGTATGTAAACCGGCTTTCGCAAGAACTAAAACCTTTGCTGGTTACCCATGGGGGACCGGCATTAATGGTGCAGGTAGAAAATGAATACGGTAGCTATGGCAATGACAAAACATATATCAAAACACTTAGCAAACTATGGCGCAGTAATGGCATCAACACACCATTTTATACTGCAGATGGCGCCACGCCTTATATGCTGGAGGCTGGCAATGTGGATGATGCTGCCATAGGGCTTGATAGCGGTACAAGTGATGCAGATTTTGAACAGGCCACAAAAATGAATCCCAACGTACCTTCTTTTAGCAGCGAGACCTATCCCGGTTGGCTAACGCATTGGGGGGAGAAATGGGCCAGGCCCGATACAGACGATTTGAAAAAAGATATAGAATGGCTTCTCAAAAATAAGAAATCATTCAACTTATACGTGGTGCATGGTGGAACTAATTTTGGTTTTACAGCGGGTGCCAATGCTTTTTCCCCTACGCAGTATCAGCCAGATTTAACCAGCTATGATTATGATGCGCCGATTAATGAACAAGGCAGTGCCACACCAAAATATTTTATGCTGCGCAATCTTATTCAGCAATATGTTGACCATAAACTTCCTGGAATCCCAAAACCGGTGCAGACGATTAATATTCCGGCAATTTCTTTAACGGCATTTACCACTATCTGGAAAGAATTACCCGCCCCTGTTCATTATGCGCAACCTGTTCCAATGGAAACGCTCAATCAGAACCAGGGGCTGATATTATACAGAACAAAACTGATTGGTCATAAAAGCGGTAAACTAACCATTACAGAACCGCATGATTACGCGCTGATCTTTTTAAATGGAAAGTTTATAGATACAATAAAAAGAGACGGTGGCAAATGGACCATTAGTTTACCAAAGACAGGTGTAAAAGATCCGGTGCTGGATATATTGGTGGAAGGTATGGGCCACATCAACTTTGCCCAATATATGATTGATAGAAAAGGTATAACGGATAGGGTTACCCTAAATGGAATGACACTGATGGATTGGGACATTTTTTTACTGCCCATGAATGAAAGATTCATTGCTTCATTAAAGCCAAAATATCCCGAAGGTTTTCATGACGGTATTTTTTTTAAAGGTGAGTTTGATCTTGCCGAAACAGGCGATACCTATTTTGACATGCACAATTATTCAAAAGGAGTGGTGTATATAAATGGCCACAACCTTGGCCGCTACTGGAATATCGGCCCGCAACAAAGATTGTATTGCCCGGCATCCTGGCTTAAAAAAGGAAAAAATGAAATCATTATTTTTGATTTGCACCAGCAACAAGCTGCCCCGGTAAGTGGCGTTGCAACGTTGGAATAGAACGTTCTTAGTCCATCTCCCCGGGAGAGGGGTTGGGATGAGGTTAATAATTGTTTCTATAAAAAATACCGTTAATTTGTTACCGGTTTCCGCCATACAGCCTCATCCTGCTATTTTATCAACCAACCATGAGAATATATTTTATTGCAACACTTTGTATCCTGGTATTTACAAATTGTAATAGTAAAAAAATTGCTGTGGTTATTGATCAGCGCGGTACCAGCAACCTGCTGCTCGTTATTAACCCTGGAAAAGAATTTCAAACTATTCATAGTTTTGGTGCATCTGACTGCTGGACGACCAAGTTTACCGGCAAATGGAACGATGAAAAAAAGAAAAACGAAATAGCCGATTTATTATTCAGCACAGACAACCTTCCTGATGGTTCGCCTAAAGGAATTGGTTTATCACTGTGGCGGATCAATATTGGCGCAGGCAGTTATGAGCAAGGCGCTGCCAGTGGCATTTACGATGAATACAGAAGAGAAGAATGTTTCCTGGACGCTGATGGAAAATATGACTGGCGCAAAGAAGCAGGGGCACAATGGTTCTCACAAGCAGCAAAAAAACGTGGCGTAAAATATTTATTGGGATTTACAAATTCTGCGCCCGTACAGTTTACGCAAAATGGTTTTTCCTATGGATTGTCAAATAATAACTTCAGTTGTAAAGAAGACAAGTACGACGATTTCGCCAATTTCCTGGTTGAAGTTTGTAAACATTTCAAAGACACCAACACTCCGTTTGATTATATAAGTCCGGTAAATGAGCCTCAATGGAAATGGGGTGAGCATCCCAGCCAGGAAGGCAGCGGATCTACCAATGAGCAAACCGCTAAATTGATAAAGATGCTTGGGCCTAAATTGCAGGCAGCTGATCTCACCACAAAAATTGCTGCCAGCGAGGCAGCACAAATTAATTTCTTGTATGAAAAAAATGAAAGCCATCTGGGCGACCAAATAAACGAATTTTTTAATCCTGCGTCTTTCAATTACCTGGGTAATGTTCCTAATACAGAAAAGCTAATTTCTTATCACAGTTATTTTACAACCTGCCCCGACAGTGCGCTGTTTATATCACGGCAATCTGCAGACGAAGAACGAAAAAGGATAGATCCGGCTGTTGAATTATGGCAATCTGAATTTGGTGTGTTGGGAGATATCTGTGGAAAACTAAACGGCGGACCAAGAAAAACGAATATAGATTATGGTTTGTATGTGGCAAAAGTGATGCATGCAGATTTGGCTATTGCTAATGTGAGTTCTTTTCAATGGTGGCTGGCAATTAATCCGTACGACTACAGTGATGGGTTGGTTTATATTAATGCCCCTGATGGAAGCATCAATCCCGCAAAATCAAAAGAAGATGGCATTGTAAGCAGCAGCAAACAATTGTGGTGCATGGGTAATTTTTCGCGCTTTATAAGACCTGGTATGAAAAGGGTAGAAGCGTCTGTTTCGGGTTCAGCAAATAACCGGATCATGGTCTCCGCTTATAAAGATAACAGCAGTAAACAATTAGTAACAGTGATTATTAATGAATCTGAAAACAACGCAGCGATGCAGTTGCAAACCAACAGTTCAGCAGACAAAAATATGGTGGATTGCTATACAACTTCTGCTACCCAAAACATGGCGCATTCAATGGTGGCTGGCAATAATATTGCGATAACCCCAATGAGCGTAACTACCTTAGTAATGAAATACGAATAATTGTATAAAATGCAAATTAGCTATATGAAAAAATTGCTGCTGACAAATATTTTTTTTCTTTTGATTTTTTGTGTTGTTGCACAAACGTATCAGCCAAACTGGTCGTCGCTCGATCAGCGCCCTACGCCGCAATGGTTTAAAGACGCCAAGTTTGGAATTTTTATACACTGGGGCGTATATTCTGTTCCGGGTTTCAGAACCAAAGGAGAATATTCAGAATGGTACCAGAATGGATTGAATGGAAATGATACTGCAGTGCAGTCTTATCATAAAAAGAAATTTGGTGATCTTACCTATTACCAAATCGCCGATCAATTTAAAGCAGAATTATTTAATCCCGATGAATGGGCAAAATTATTTGAGCAGTCGGGTGCTAAATATATTGTCCTTACTTCCAAACATCATGACGGATTTACGTTGTGGCCGAGCAAAGAATCAAACAGGGATTGGGGCTTTCCGTGGAACGCTGTTGATGTTGGGCCTAAAAGAGATCTGATAAAAGATTTATTTGCAGCGGTAAGAAAAACATCTGTGCACGCAGGCATGTATTATTCTTTGTATGAATGGTACAATCCTTTGTGGAAAGCGGATAGAAATAAATTTGTAACGGAACATACCTGGCCGCAGATGAAAGAACTCATCAATACCTATCAGCCAGATGTTTTTTGGACCGATGGTGATTGGGATGCACCGGCAGAAACCTGGAAGAGCCAGGAATTTTTAACCTGGTTATATAACGAGAGCCCGGTAAAGGATAAAATAATAGTGAACGATCGCTGGGGTGCAGGTCTTCGGTTTCATCATGGAGGCATTTATACACCAGAATATCAGCCAGATCTTGATTTTGAAGATCACTATTGGGAAGAAAGTCGTGGTATGGGCTTTAGCTATGGTTATAACCGCGTAGAAGACGCCTGGGATTATAATTCTGCACAATCATTGGTATTGCAGTTGATTGATAAAGTGAGCAGCGGTGGAAATTTTTTATTGGATATTGGCCCGGATGAACACGGAAAAATTCCACCCATTATGCAGGAGCGCTTATTACAAATTGGTGATTGGATGAATATTAATGGTGAAGCCATTTACAATACGGTAAGATGGAGAACGCCCTCGCAATGGAGCGAAGGAATGAGAGGGTACAAGCCCAAAAACACCAGTGGTGATTTATTGTTGAAATTAACCATAGATCCCGATCCGGGTTATGCAGTGAAAGAAGTATTTTATACGTACAATGAAAAAACAAATTCATTGTATGCCATCTTTCCAAAATATCCGAATAATGACAAACTGGTATTAAAATCAATGATGCTTCCTGCGGGGGCTGTAATTAGTTTTTTATCCACCAAAGAAAATCTTCCCTGGAAACAGGAAGGAGAAAATATAGAAATTAGTTTGCCTGCATATAATCCCAATAAAATAAAAGCGCCTTATGCCTATGCGGTAAAAATTGCAAACTATGGCGCGTTTGCAAAAAAGCCCGCTATAAAAGTTGAGTACAAAAACCCCATGCAGCCGGTTGTAACCTTGCAAGGGAGCGGAACAGATGTAGTTCATTATACAATGGATGGAACAGCGCCCAATGCGCAGTCGGCTATTTATACCAAACCTTTTTTGATTGAGAAAACAAGTGTGGTGCAGGCGCAAAGTTTTCCTGCAAGCGGCTTACCAGGAAGCATTGCTGTAAACAACGTGATCAGATATGAATGGATGAAAGCAGCTGCACCAGGCAATCTTACACCAGGCCTTTCCTATAAATATTATGAGCCAACCGGCCAGGTAAGTTTGCAATCTATAAATAATACACCTGTTGCAAAAACAGGTGTAACAGATAGTATGACCGTTTCATTAAAGCAACGAAAAGAAAAATTTGTGCTGGTATTTGAAGGGTATATGAAAATTTTGAAAGATGGATTTTATGTTTTTTCTATCAATTCGGATGATGGCAGTAAATTATTTATTGACGATGCAGAAATTGTGAATAATGATGGCCAGGGCAGCGGTGATAAAAATGATAAAGCAGCCTTGAAAAAGGGATATCATAAGATTACTGTTCAATATTATGATAGTGGCGGCGAAAATTCATTGAAGGTGTTTATGCAGCCGGAAGGCGGCAGCAAAACAGCAATACCGGCTGCAATGCTTTTTCATTCGAAATAATTGTAAAAAAAAGTTGAAATCGCCCCTGCTGGGTTTGGTGTAATATTTAATCGTTCTATAGTAATGCCTGCCTCGTCCGAATGGAGGCATCCGGGCTGGCTCCAGGTTTTTCAGCGGAAATAGCCTGGTCTTTTGCCTGGTGTATTAGCAAGGGAATGAAGTAATAGAAGATTTATATTTTTATCGCCATTGATCTGCAACGGATGGAATTAATATCGCAACGTAAGCACCCGTTTGTTAAAACCTGTAACAAGTAACATTCAAAATTGGGACTAAATGCCAGGTACAAATTTAAGAAGCATGAAAAGAACGACTGTAGTTCTGTTATTAGCTGTAAAAATAATCAGCACTTATGCGCAAGAAGCCTTGCCTGTTTATAATAGCGAAAAGGAGCAAAGCACAACAGCAGATTGGTTGATTGCACCTATAAAAGAAGTGGCGGCTGTTTATAAATCAAACGATGGTAAAGACCTTGTGCTGTTTAATGGTTTGGTGAAAAGGGTGTTCAGATTATCTCCCAATCTTGCTTGCGTTGATTATAAAAATCTTAGCAACGGTCAGCAATTATTGCGCGCCGTAAAAGCAGAAGCAAGGTTAACGATTGATGGTAAAGATTACAATGTTGGCGGATTATACGGCCAGCATGAAAATGCTTATTTACTGCCAGAATGGATAGACGGATTTAAAGACAGCAGCAATGATTTTCATTTTTTAAAATATGAAATTGGTAAAATTAAACCGCGACTGAATTGGAAACCTGCTTCGAAGAATTTTCGTTCTGCAGCAGCGACATCGGGTGTTGAATTGAGTTTTATTTATCAATCTCCCGCTGCCCAATTAAATGGGTTGCAGGTTACCGTGCATTATGAGTTATATAATGGGGCGCCGCTCATAGTAAAATCACTAACGATAGAAAATAAAAGTAACAAATTATACAAACTGAATCGTGTGGTAAATGAGATTCTTGGATTTACCGAAGAAGAAAGCGCAGTTGTTGGTACGCCCGAACAAATGAAAAAACAACATGGTATTTATGTGGAAACAAATTATGCTTTCAATAATGCCATGCGCTACGATATCAGTGATCAGACTACACATTGGAAAGCCGACAGCAGCTATACATCACAGGTGAATTATAATTATCAAACGCCCTGTTTGCTGGAAGTATATCCTGAAAAAGCACCAGGTATAGAAATGCAACCAGGAGAAGTTTTCAATTCTGTTCGTACACACGAATTATTAATGGATAGTTATGACAGGGAAAGGCGTGGACTGGCTATTCGCAGAATGTATAGTATTGTTGCGCCATGGACAAAAGAAAGCCCCATATTTATGCACCTGGTGAGTAGAAAAGATGAGGAAGTTATAAATGCCGTTGACCAATGTGCGGCTACCGGTTATGAAGCATTGATATTAAGCTTTGGCAGTCATTGCAATATGGAAGATACGGCTGCAGCCAATATTCAGCAATGGAAAAAATTAGCAGATTACGCGCACAGTAAAAACATTTTGATAGGAAGTTATTCATTATTTAGTTCAAGGAGAATCAGTGATGACGACGATGTAATAGATCCCGCAACCGGGAAACCTGGTGGTGCGTTTTTTGGTAACGCACCGTGTTATGGAAGTAAATGGGGATTGGCATACCTGGAAAAAATAAAATATTTTATCAGCAAAACAGGGTTCAACCTATTTGAAAATGACGGCCCTTATCCGGGCGATGTATGCGCGTCAACAACGCATCCGGGTCATAAAGGATTAGATGATAGTCAGTGGCGGCAAATGGAATTGCAGAAAAGTTTATATCACTGGTGCAATGAAAATGGGGTGTATGTAAATGCACCAGATTGGTATTTTTTAGACGGCACCAATAAAATTGCGTTGGGTTACCGGGAAGTCAATTTTTCTTTGTCGAGAGATCAGCAGAAAATTTTAAACCGTCAAAATATTTTTGATGGTAGTTGGGAGAAAACGCCCTCTATGAGCTGGGGTTTTGTGCCGCTCACCAAATACCAGGGCGGCGGACCGGAAGCTGTATTAGAACCGTTAAGCGAACACATCAATGATTACAAACAATTGATGATGCAATATTATGGTGCAGGCGTGCAGGCTTGTTACCGCGGTCCGCGTTTGTATGATACGGATAAAACAAAACAGGCAGTTATTGACGTAGTAAAATGGTATAAAAAATACTTCGGTATCCTTAATTCAGCTATTATTCATTTGAGAAGAGCAGACGGCCGTGATTGGGATGGCTGGATGCATGTAAATCCAAACCTTGCTGATAAAGCGCTGGTGATGATTTTTAATCCGTTGAAACAATCCATTACAAGAACAATCACCATCCCGTTATATTACGCCGGGTTAAACAGACAAGCAACAGTAGTGCAGGATGGGAAACCGGTTGTTTATGCGCTGGATAGAAATTATGACCTGCAGGTAAAAGTTACAATTCCACCAGGAAGTTATAAATGGTTTACGGTTTCTGCCAAGTGAGATATGTATGATACGGATCACGACGCCAAAACCCCAGAAATCTCAGTGAGACAGTCTCTCAAATTCCAGTTAAAACAAACCTAAAAAATCCTTCCAAATCCTGCTCAGGATTTAGTACTTTTAGTACCATTAAATTGCTGCTGCATGAACCTGTTGTTTCAGAAGAAATCATTGCTGATTATTGCCACGTTAATCCTTTCGGTAGGGGTTTTTATCTACAGCACACACAGCCAGACAATTGATTATAATACCCAGGTAAAGCCAATCTTCAACAAAAATTGTATTACTTGCCATGGCGGCGTACGGCGCAAGGCCGGATTCAGTTTGCTTTTTCGATCAGAAGCGCTGGCTAAAACAGAATCGGGTAAACCCGCTATCATTCCCGGGGATCCTGAACACAGTGAAATGATTCGCCGGCTTACGTTGAAAGATCCGGAAGAGCGGATGCCCTACAAACATGATCCCCTTTCTTCAAATGATATTGACATTTTACGCAAATGGATAAAGCAAGGCGCACAATGGGGGAATCACTGGGCATATATTGCTGTGCAACCAATACCCGTTCCTGCGGAAAGGAAATTTTTAGGATTTATCGGTGCTTCAAAGGAAGATTGGGCAAAGAATGATATTGATTATTTTATCCTGCAAAAATTACAAGAGAAGAAACTCACCCATTCGCCACAGGCAGATAAAGCAACTTTACTAAGACGGGTAAGCCTGGATATTATTGGAATGCCGGCATCAGATCAGCTCGCACAACAATTCTACGGTGATAAAACTGATAAAGCCTATGAAAATGCAGTTGATAGTTTACTCGCCTCGCTACATTACGGAGAAAGGTGGGCATCCATGTGGATGGATCTTGCCCGTTATGCAGATACAAAAGGGTATGAAAGAGATGATGCACGCACCATCTGGCGTTACCGCGATTGGCTGATAAAATCTTTTAATGCAAATCAACCATACGATAAGTTTTTAACGGAACAATTGGCGGGTGACCTGTTGCCAAATCCGACCGACGAACAATTAATAGCCACTGCTTTTCACCGCAACACCATGACAAATGATGAGGGCGGAACAGATAATGAAGAATTCAGAACTTCGGCTGTGCTTGATCGTGTGAACACTACCTGGGAAGCATTGTTGGGTACCACCTTCGCGTGTGTCCAATGCCATAGTCACCCATATGATCCGTTTAGTCATGATGAATATTATAAGTTTGCCGCTTTCTTTAATAATACAAGAGATGAAGATACCTATGCAGATTATCCATTGTTGCGCAGTTTTACAGATTCCGCCAATGAAGAAAAAAATAAATTAGATGAGTGGCTGCAGCAACATGCAACACCGGGTCAAACAAAAAAAATAAATCAATTTTTAAAAACATGGCAACCCGCTATTAATTCTTTATACTGCGATGAATTTACCAATGCCGAACTGAATGATACCAAATGGGCGGCTTTCCGCAACAACGGATTGGTTCGCTTGCCCAATACCAATCTTAATAGTGCAACTGAATTAATATACCGCTACCGTGCTTTCCTGCCAGGCGGCGTATTGAAAATTCATACTGACAGCGCCACTGGCCCTGTTATTACGTCTATACCATTAACAGTTACAAAGAACGATTGGCAGATAGCTTCAATACCAGTAATCGCTACAGCAGGTGTGCACAATTTTTACTTGTCTTACATAAATCCTAATTTAAAAAAACCTGATGCAAGCGGTTGCACGTTCGACTGGTTTTATTTTACTGATCCATTCCCGGGTGAACATCAGCCCGGTTATGAAGAAGCAAAAAAAAGATATTGGGGATTGCTGACGATGCAAACACCTGTTACACCGGTGATGCAGGAAAATCCAGATGGCATGCGTCGTATTTCTCATGTTTTTGAACGCGGTAACTGGTTGGTAAAAGGAGATGTAGTTACGCCCGGTACACCACATGCACTAAATCCCATGCCGGCCAATGCACCGCAGAACAGGCTGGGTCTTTCTATGTGGCTGACCAGTAAACAAAACCCCCTTACCGCAAGAACTATGGTAAACCGTTTGTGGGAGCAACTGTTTGGGAATGGTTTAGTAGAATCTGTGGAAGATTTTGGTACACAGGGTATACCGCCTACGCATAAAGAATTGCTGGATTATTTGTCTTATAAATTTATGTATGATTATAACTGGGACATTAAAAAATTATTGAAAGAGATAGTGATGTCGGCGACGTACCAGCAGGATTCAAAAGCTTCAAAAGATCAGCTGGATAAAGATCAATTCAATAAATATTATGCGCGTGGTGCGCGGGTGCGTTTGTCGGCCGAACAAATCAGGGACCAGGCATTGAACATTACCGGCTTAATGAGTAACAAAATGTATGGCGGGAGTGTAATGCCTTATCAGCCGGATGGCATCTGGCGTTCTCCCTATGATGGACGTACCTGGGATTTGAGCAAAGGTGAAAACAGGTACCGGAGGGCCGTTTATACCTATTGGAAAAGGACAGCGCCTTACCCGGCAATGATGACTTTTGACGGTGTTGCACGCGAAGTTTGTACAGCGCGGCGTATACGCACCAATACGCCGCTTCAGGCATTGGTGGGGTTAAATGATGAAGCTTGTCTTGATATGGCGAGAAAATTTGCATTGAGATTGGAAAGAGCCATACCAAAGAACCCGCAGCAACAAATTACGGTAACATATGAACGCGCAACCGGCCATGCGATAGAAGCACCGGCGCTTGCATCGCTCACAAAATTATACAACGTAGCGCTGCAAAAATTTAATGCCGGTAAAAATGATGCGTGCAAAATGGCGGATGACGGTTCCATTAAAGATGATACGGTGGCTACTGCTGCCCTGGTGGTAATAATTAACACAGTATTGAACCTGGATGAAGTGGTAACGAAGAATTAAAATAAGGGAGGCTTTCATCTTCCAACAAATGCGCGGTTCAAAAATAATAACATGACACAGAAAGAATTACATCATCAGCGGCTGGTAAAGGAGGCGTCTGGCGCATACCTGCAAGCGCATACGCGGCGTCATTTTATAAAAGAAAGTGCGATGGGTTTGGGTGCACTGGCACTGGGATCTTTGTTTGGCTGCGGCAGTAATAAATCTGCTACCAATCCGGTGGTGTTTGATGCAGCACATCCATTGTCGCCGAAAGCCCCGATGTTCCCGGGCAGGGCAAAATCTGTTATTTATTTGCATATGGCCGGCGCCCCATCACAATTGGAATTATTTGATTACAAACCGGAGCTGGCAAAGTTAGATGGTCAGGACTGTCCGCAGTCTTTATTGGAAGGCAAGCGGTTTGCTTTTATACGTGGTGTGCCCAAGATGCTGGGTCCGCAATCGAACTTTAAACAACGCGGCGAAAGCGGATTATGGATAAGTGATCATTTGCCGCATCTCGCCTCTATAGCAGATGAAATAACCCTTTTAAAAGCGGTTACAACAGATCAGTTTAATCATGCACCCGCGCAATTGCTGATGCATACGGGCTCGCCGCGTTTGGGAAGACCCAGCATGGGTAGCTGGGTAACATATGGATTAGGTACGGAAAATCAAAATCTGCCGGGCTTTGTTGTATTGACTTCTGGTGGTAAAAATCCCGATGCTGGTAAAAGTGTTTGGGGAAGCGGTTTTTTACCCAGTGTTTACCAGGGTGTGCAATGTCGCAGCGAAGGTGATCCGGTATTGTTTATTAATGATCCGGCGGGGATGGATCGTGATCTTAGAAAAGCATCTATTGATGCGATCAATGATATCAATCAGCAACAGTACGAAGATTATAAAGATCCGGAAATCTTATCGCGCATTGCGCAATATGAGATGGCGTATAAAATGCAAATTTCTGTTCCGGAAGTAATGAATATAAATGATGAGCCGCAATACATTCATGATATGTATGGAACAAAACCTGGCAGCGGTAGTTTTGCCAACAATGTTTTGCTGGCGCGAAAACTGGTAGAGAAGGGCGTTCGGTTTGTACAATTGTTTGATTGGGGATGGGATAGTCATGGTACCAGTGCAGATGATGCCGTTGATATTGGCTTGGTAAATAAATGCCGTAAAATAGATAAACCGGTGACTGCATTACTGATGGATCTTAAACAACGGGGCATGCTGGAAGATACACTGGTGGTATGGGGGGGAGAATTTGGAAGAACGCCGATGCAGGAAAACCGTGGTGGTAAAAAAATGCCGTTCAAAGGAAGGGATCATCATACCGAAGCATTTACGATGTGGATGGCAGGCGGCGGAATTAAAAAAGGATTCAGCTATGGCGAAACCGATGAGATTGGTTATGCAGCCATTAGTGGTAAAGCAACGCCTTTTGATATACAAGCAACTATTTTAAATCAATTGGGCTTTAATCATGAAGAGTTCACATATCAATACCAGGGGCGGCCATTCAGGTTAACAGATGTAGCGGGTAATGTGATGACTGATATAATTGCATAGAAAGCATTGCACGCAAAGACACTAAGTTAGCGCGTGCAAAGAAGTAAATATGCGTATGTTTTGCTTCTTAATTTCCTTGCGTTAATCCCGCGTTTCGTGTGCCATTAATCGCCATAAAAAATCTTTGTTTCTTTTCTTTCCGCCTTTGCGTGAAAAGACAAACTGGACTTTAATCATGCCAATAAACCGACGACATTTTTTGGAACTAACTGCTTCTGCCAGTACTGCATTGTTATTATCATCTTTAGATACATTTTCCGCCACTAATAAACCAGCATTTACTATGGACAATAAGTTTGAATTAAAGATCATGGGTACCAATTGGGGCTTTGCCGGTACCGTTGATGAATTTTGTGCAAAGGCAAAACAGGAAGGATATGATGGAATTGAAATGTGGTGGCCACTCAATAAAAAAGATCAGGATGATTTGTTTGCCGGATTAAAAAAACATCAGCTCGACGTTGGATTCCTTTGCGGCGGATCGCAGGATAATCCTGCAGCGCACCTGGATTTTTTTAAAAAAATGATCGATGCGGCTGCCAATAATACCGTGCAACGTCCATTGTACATTAATTGCCATTCGGGCCGTGATCATTTCACCTACGAACAAAACAAACTTTTTATCGATCACACGACTGCACTCGCAAAACAAACAGGTATTACCATTTGCCATGAAACCCATCGTTCAAGAATGATGTTTGCGGCGCATATTTGCAGGGGCTTTGTAGAAAAAATACCAGAGCTAAAACTTACATTCGATGTGTCACACTGGTGCAATGTACATGAAACATTATTGCATGATCAACGGGAAACAGTTGATTTGGTATTAGCGCGTGTTGAACATATTCATGCGCGCATCGGTCATCCTGAAGGTCCGCAAGTAAATGATCCGCGTGCACCAGAATGGGAAGCGGCGGTGAAACAACATTTTGATTGGTGGGATAAGGTAGTAGAACGCAAAAAGAAGAACGGAGAGAGGGTGACAATACTTACGGAGTTTGGCCCTCCGGATTATATGCCTACGCTGCCCTATACAAAACAACCGCTGGCCGACCAATGGGCTATCAATGTGTATATGATGAAGCTGCTTAGAAAACGATACGAAGGATAGCGGCTGCTGTTAGCTGTCAGCTACTAGTCCGTATTCCGTCGGTTGTCATGTTTCGTGCCTTAAAATAAACAACAGAAATAAACTTTATAAATATATTGCACCAAAATAGCTCAATGCTTTGGCAAACCTTCCGGCTAACAGCTGAGCGCTTATAGCTAACAACTTATGTTCGAATTTCTCGGTCACTTACATCCCGTCCTCGTTCATCTTCCAATAGGCATTCTCTTGCTTGCATGTTTTTTTCAATTGATATCTGCAAGAGAAAAATACAATTATCTGCAAGCAGCTGTTGGTATCACATTGTTTTGGGGAATGCTCAGTGCGGCTGCTTCCTGCATTACGGGTTATATACTCTCAACTACCGGCGACTATGATGAAGAATTAGCAGGCAAACACCAATGGTTGGGCATCAGTGTAGCAATAGTATCTATCATTTTTTATGCGGCGTACCAGAAAAAAAGGATTGTAAAATTTAAATGGGCCATTCCGGTATTGTTAATTGCATTGATTACAATTACAGGCCATTTAGGTGGATCACTCACGCATGGCAGCGATTACTTAACGGGTCCCTTTAAAAAAATGACGGACACCATTGTTGTTAAAAAGCCAATTGCCAATGTACAGGAAGCTATTGCTTATTCAGATATTATTCAACCTGTACTACAAGCCAGATGTTACGGTTGCCACGGACCAAATAAACAAAAAGGTAAATTAAGAATGGACGATGCGGATCAGCTGATGAAAGGCGGCAAAGATGGCGTAGTCATTGAAGCAGGAAAAGCAGATGAAAGTGAATTGATAAAAAGGATATTGCTGGAGAAAGCGGATGAACACCATATGCCGCCGAAAGAAAAACCGCAGTTAACAGAAAAAGAGATTGCCTTACTGCATTGGTGGATCTCCAGTGGCGCATCTTTCACAAAAAAAACAAAAGAGTTAGCGCAGGCGGATAAAATGAAACCAATTTTATTATCGCTTGAAAATACAGTGACAGAGAAAAAGGAAATAGCAGATGTACCCGGCGTTCCAATTGGAAAAGCAGACGAAGCAGCGATACAAAAATTAAAAGATTTGGGTGTGGCGATAATACCCGTTTCGGCATCTAGTAATTATTTATCGGCCAGTTTTGTTACTGCATCCAAATCCACCGACAAAGACATGCAATTATTGCTTCCATTAAAAAACCAATTGGTTTGGTTAAAACTGAGCGATACAAAAATTACAGATTCGGCAATGGAAATAATAGCACAATGTAAAAACCTTACCCGGCTTCAATTAGATAGCACAAACATTTCAGATAAGGGACTGGTAGTTTTGAAAGGGCTAACACAATTGCAGTCGCTTAACCTGGTAAATACAAAAATTACAGCAGCCGGTTTATCAGTATTAAAAAATTTGAAATCATTGCAATCTGTTTTCATTTATAAAACCAATATTAAAAGCGCCGATTGGATAAATATCAGAAAAGATTTTCTTAAAGTGCAGATAGATACGGGCGGTTATACTGTGCCGTTGTTTGAAACAGATACCATGCTGGTGAAGGCACCGAAACAGCCACAGACAAAATGAAAAAATATATTTCTATATTACTCGTTTTTACTTCTTCCTTCGCAATTGCGCAGCCTAAACCCGTTCACAATTTAGTTTTTGATTCTATGGCAACCCGCTGGGATGAAGGCATTCCGTTAGGTAATGGCTGGCTGGGTGCACTCATTTGGAAAAAAGGGAATAACATACGTCTATCGCTTGACAGGGTAGATCTTTGGGATGATCGGCCCATGCCGGAGATTGATAAATTGAAATTTAACTGGGTAGTAGAAAAAGTCAAATTGAATCAATACGATTCAGTACAGCAAATGGGTGATAAACCGTATGAAAAATATGCAGCGCCGACAAAAATTCCCGGGGCAGCCATGGAGTTTGATTGCGCATCATTTGGAAAAGTAATTTCTAATGAATTGGATATTAAAA
>JBDUAY010000074.1:0-17093 GCA_040004415.1 Bacteroidota bacterium
CGGCATCGATGTAAAAACCGGTGACATGCGCCTGTGCCAAAAAGGATGGGCAGTGGCTGCATTTATTCCGCCTGCACATACCGGCTTATTTATTGCGGCGTATGAAACTTCACCCGATGCGCCCACCCTTCCATTATTTTGTTATACCGCGGCTGGTTGGCACAACGACAAATTTTATGTACCCGCAGTGCGTATTGAACAGGATGTACGCCAGGAATCTGCTGGTTACGACAATGCCAAAATAAAATCAGGCACTGCACATTTATTGGAAGCTTATCCACACAACCGGCTGGTAAAACATTTAATGGAGAATTGCTGTCTTACCTATAATTGTCCGGCAGCAAGAAATCTTTCACTTGCCAGGTGGGAATGCCCGGTTCCTACATCGCCTGCCTGCAATGCAAATTGTATTGGTTGCATTTCTTTTCAGCCGCAGGAAGAAACGATTCCGTCCACACAGGACCGTCTAACATTTAAACCCAGCGCTGAAGAAATAGTAGAGTTTACCGTACCGCATCTTACAACAGCACCCTACCCTATTGTTTCTTTTGGCCAGGGTTGTGAAGGCGAACCATTGCTGATGTGGGAAACAATCCGCGCGTCCATCATCGAAATGCGCAAACACACCAACCGTGGAAGCATCAATATTAATACCAATGGATCTAAACCAGATGCAGTGAAAGCTTTATGCGAAGCCGGTTTGAACAGCATCCGCGTAAGCACTAACTCTGCCCGTAAAAATATTTACGAAGCGTATTATCGTCCTAATAATTACCAGTTTGAAGACATTATTGAAAGCCTGAAAGTAATGCGCAGTTATGGTGGATGGACCAGCATAAACTATTTTGTTTTTCCAGGTATGACAGATAGCATAGAAGAGTATGAAGCATTAAGAAAACTGATCAGGGAAACAGATTTGTGCATGATACAATGGCGGAATTTTAATATTGATCCCGATTGGTACCTGGGAAAGATTGGTGTAACCGAAACCGGCGAATGCATGGGCGTTAAACAATTGCAGGAATTAATTCACGAAGAATTTCCTCATCTGAAATATGGATATTTCAATCCGCCGATGGAACGCATCAAAGGAAATTTTGAAATGGATTTTGCGCATACCTGAAAATTGAATTGGCTATTTGGAGCCAAGATTTGAGGTTTTACTGCCAACCCAATAAATTACACAGCCAAATTGAAATTTCAAAATAACTTCTTGTGGCCGGGGCTTGATTCCTAATTCCGCAAAATGAATTCAACCAAAAAAATATACACCGGAGTAGCATTGGTAATGATGACCGTGATTATATGGTCGGGCAATTATGTAGTGGCAAAGGGAATATCAAAACAATTGCCAGCAGTTAGTCTTGCCTTTTACCGCTGGAGTCTGGCGTCCATTTGTATAATGCCGTTCGCCATTAAAAAATTTGTTGGGGAAAGACAAATCATTCTTGCTAATAAATCATACATTTTCTGGACAGCGGTAACAGGCGTCACTATTTTCAATACGTTTATTTACCTCGGTGGTCACTACACATCTGCTATTAATCTTGCCCTTATCGGCACTGTGTCTGCACCCATATTTGTTACTATTCTATCTGCATTTTTTCTAAAAGAATTTATCGGCCTGTTTCGTATCACGGGTATGGTTATTTGTTTTATTGGTGTTTTATTTTTAATCAGCCAGGGAAGTTTACAAAAGCTTGCGAACTTTCATTTTGGCAAAGGCGATGTAATGGTACTTTTCAGTGCTTTTTCTTTTGCGATATACAGTATACTGGTTAAGAAAAAACCGGCTGCCATTTCGCCTGTTGTTTTTCTATTTACCATTTTCACGCTCGGTACATTAGTCTTGTTTCCATTCTATATTTATGAAACAGTGAATGCTTTAGTACCTGTTCACTGGAATGGAAACATGATTGCAACTATTTTTTACCTGGGCATTGGCAATTCTATTATAGGTTTCTTTGGCTGGAACGCTGCCATTGAAAAGCTGGGTTCAACAGCAACAGCTTTGTTTGCCAACCTGATCCCGGTTTTTAGCACCATTGAAGCGGTGTTGTTTTTGCATGAGCAATTTTCATTTATTCATTTAATCAGTGGCGTGCTGGTAATAGGCGGCGTTATTATTGCCAATATTACCCGGCCGGCCAAAGCGGTTCAAACAATATGACCACCACGCTCTTTTTGCTGTGTGCAGCCGCATTCAGCGCCGGTTTTATTGACGCCATTGTTGGTGGCGGTGGGCTGATACAAACACCTTCTGCATTAATATTACTGCCACAATACCCGGTCGCAACAGTCATTGGCACGTTGAAAGTACCTGCCTTTACCGGAACTTTTTTTGCAGCGATGCAATATGCCAAACGGGTTTCCTTCAATTATAAACACTTGCTGTTGATGATGGGTATTGCGTTTACCGCTGCATTTACCGGTTCAAAATTACTTACGATGGTAAGCAATCATTTTATGAAGCCATTGCTATTGATTGTTTTAATTGCAGTCTTTGTATATACATTGGCGAATAAAAATTTTGGCAACCATACCGTAAAAACACATTCCATAAAAACACAGTGGTGGTATATTGTTCTTATTAGTTTAATCATTGGTTTTTATGATGGTTTCATCGGCCCTGGTGCAGGAAGTTTTTTAATCCTGGCCTTCATCAGTTTTTTAGGATATGATTTTTTACGGGCGAGCGCGCATGCCAAATTTGTAAACCTGGCTACCAATCTTGGGTCTATTGTTTTTTTTGCCGCCAGCGGGAAAATTATTTACACGATTGCCCTGCCCATGGCTGTTTGCAACGGCGCAGGTGGAATTTTAGGCGCAAGACTTGCCTTGCTAAAAGGAAATGCTTTTATCCGCATCTTTTTTCTCATTGTAGTAACGGGAACCATTATACGCTTTGCTTATGACGTCTTCTTTAAATAAAAAAGTTATCATTGTTGGCGCCAGTTCAGGCATCGGTAAAGAATTGGCTATCCTGTATGCGCAAGCGGGTTGCCGTGTGGGCATTTCAGGCAGGCGTGCAAAACTGTTGGATGAATTAAAAGATCGTTTTCCCAGCCAGGTAGAAATAGCCGTATTTGATGTAATGGGTGCAGACAATGTTTTGTTTGTTCAGCAACTCATTCAGAAATTAGGTGGCCTTGATTTGCTGATTTACAATGCTGGCTACGGAGAGGTAAGCGAAAACCCCGACTGGCAAATTGATAAAACCACCGTTCTTACCAACGTAAACGGATTTGTTGAAATTGCCAATTTTGTCTTTACTTATTTTAAAGATCAGGGGTATGGACAAATAGCTGCCACCTCTTCCATTGCCTCGCTGGCCGGCAATCATTTTGCCCCGGCCTACAGCGCCAGCAAAGCTTTTATGAGCAATTATATGGAAGGCCTTTTCCTGAAAGCAAAGAAATTGAAACTGCGCATAGCCATCACAGATATACAACCAGGTTTTGTAAAAACAAAGATGGCAAAAGGACCCGGACGTTTCTGGGAGGCGCCCGCATCAAAAGCCGCCAAACAAATGATGGATGCCATTGAAGCAAAAAAATTCAGGGTATACGTCACCAAACGCTGGTGGCTGATTGCGCAACTGATAAAAATATTACCAGGCTGGCTGTATAGGAAAATGTGACGACAAAATTTCACGCAGCGGGCGCAACGAAGCGGAGAGCGCAGCTAAAAAAATAATGAGCAGATACCAAAGTTATTGATAATGATAATTTGCCTGCCCCCTCTGCATTCAGGCCATGAAACCATTAAACTGTACTTTTAGATCTAACATGAAAAAGTAGACTTATAATGAATGTTTCTCCTAACCAATAACGCCGCGTCCGCCGCTTCTCCGCGCCCGCTGCGTGAAACGATCTACCAAACATTTCTCGGGCACCAATCACCATACTTATTGCCAATCAAAAAGCCAAGTATAATTTCATGTGTTCCTTTTGTAACGGTATTCAGTTGAGACGTTGTATAATCATACGAATAACTAACATTAAAAGTATTGGAAACGTTCAATCCAACCATTCCATTAAAACCATCTTTCAGCCGGTATCCCGCCCCCACCCATAATAAATCGCGGTATTGAAATTTTGTGTTGATATCCAGTTGCATGGGTGTTGGCTGAACATATTTTAGCATGAAACTCGGTATCATTGAAATATCATCATTGATTAAAAAACGATAGCCCGCAGTGGCAAATAAATGCGGCACCAGCTTTCCCTGTTGTTGCTTCACCGTGTTATCTGAAAAATAAATCTTCTGCGGAATAATTTGCTGCGCTGATAATCCAATAAAATAATCTGCAGAATACACCCAAATACCAGCACCAAAATCTGGCTTAAGACTATTAATCTCTCCTGAATTATATACAGCCGGATCAATTGGATTGGCGGATCCAAAATCAAGTTTATCGCGGTTTAAAAAAATATCCTGCACGCCTGCTTCAAAACCAGCAGCAATGCTTGTCCTCGGACTAATACCCACATGATATGCATAACTAACATAACCGGCAAAACGGTTCAGCGGTCCGGTGCGATCATTAATAATTTTTAAGCCAATGCCGCTGTGTGGTTTCGCTGCCTCATAATCCTGCCAATAATTTTTGCCACGCGGATTTTCTCCCGGCATATCAAAAGAAGTAGCCGTTGTGCGATCATCTTTTTTACCCAGCGGGGTGTGTATGGTTAAATAAGTAGTCACCGGTGCATCCTGTAATCCAACCCATTGATGCCGGTGACTGATCTTTACATCCGTGTAATTTTCTATGCCGGAAAGCGCCGGGTTTAGAATAAAATTATTATTCAGGTACTGGGTATACTGCGGTTGCTGCTGCGCATTTGCCTTCATAAAAAAAAATCCCGCACACATCATCAATACTAACTGTTTCATCGGTAAATTATTTTCGTTTTATCTGATTATAGTTACAGAACCGTTTTCCCGGGTTCTTCCATTTTTAGGATTGATAATCCAGTAATACGTTCCTACGGGCAATGGTTGATTATTCACTCTTCCATCCCAGGGCTTTGTATAACCGGTAGAATGATATACAAGCTGTCCATACCGGTTATACACATCTACTGTACATGCGGGATAAGATTCAAGATACTGAATTACCCACGTATCGTTGATGCCATCTCCATTGGGTGAAAAAGCATTCGGTACTTTTATCTTTTTTAAAATTGTTACCGCAACATCGTCCGATGCTTTACAACCATCTGCAGAGGTAACCTGCAATGTATAAATAATATCCTGCGGAGCCGTTACTTTAGGTGAGGCAATAGCAGCGTTATCGAGATACGTTGCCGGCGTCCAGGCATAGCTGATATTATTACCAGACGCTTTGCCATCAAGCATTACAAAGCTACCTTCCAGCAAATATTTATCAGCGCCGGCGCTTACTACCGGAGACGGATATACTAAAATAACCTGGCCGGTATCAGCGATGCAACCATCCGTTGCGGTGACGGTATAAAAAAGTGAATCTGTGCCCGCGCCAGCCTGCGCGGGATTAAAAATTCCTGTTGCAGTTATTCCTTTACCCGAATAAACACCCGCAGCAGTGAACACCGAATTATCTTTGGCCGCAGTTATTTGAAATGGTTTTATTTCTTCACATACAGGTGCCAACGCATCAAAAGTTATTTGCGGACTGGCCTGCACGGTTATAGCAGCAGCAGACTGATTAACGCAACTGATCCCTGAATACACCACGTAGCGTAATTGGTAAGTCCTGGCAGCAGGCGATCCAAAATTGGCATATTTGTGCGTGTATGTTTTACCCTTTCCCGGAAAACTATCAATTGTTTTATTTAATGGGTCGCCGGCATAATCCCAGTAAATTTCTGTTCTGATAATGTTGCCGAAATCGACGGTAGACGCATCCGTAATACTTATTGCTTTATTACTGCATAAAGCGGTTGCATTGTTAACCGAAAAAACGGCCAATGGTACAGCGCCATTCACTGTAAACGCTTTAGTGGTATCGCTTACGCAACCACTATTGCTGGTTACAGAAAGCGTTACATTATATATGCCTGCCGTTGTATACCCGCTCTTTCCATCTTTTTGGTTAGATGTAAGCCCGTTGCCGAAATTCCACAGATAAGTAAGTGTTCCAGGATTATTACCAGGAATATAACTGCTGTCATAAAATTGTGCAACAGGATCGCTAAGACAAATGGAGGGTTCGGTAAAATTAGCCACCGGCAAATAATTTACCATCAATGGAATGGTTGTGACCGTGCTTTTACAACCACTGCTTACTTCCACCTGCAGACTTACAGTATAGTTGCCGGTACTTGTATAAATATGCTGTACGGCACCGTTATCATTTTTTATAATAGTTGCGCTGTCTCCAAAATTCCAATACCATTTAACGATAGCATTGCCGGCTGTGGATGTTGAATTATCTGTAAAGGTTACCGCCTTATTAATACATGCTGTTGCTTTTTGTACAAACGCAGCAACAGGCGGATTTGATATTTTTAGGGTTTGTGATAATGTATCTGATAAGCAACCAATGTCAGTAATAACAGCAAATTTTACCGGGTAGCTTCCCCCGGCAGTATACAGGTGCGATGGACTATTGGTAGTCCCTTTTGAACCGTCGCCAAAATCCCACAAATATTTAATAATCTTTCTGCCGTCGCCGTCTGCAGTATCGCTGAATAAAACAGGGTCGGTAATACATCCGTTATTTGAATAAGTGAATGATATTTTAGGCCGGTCAAAGACCTGCAAATCATAATTTATTTCCTGCTCGCCACCGCAGCCATCAACACCCGGATTGGTAGCCAGTACTTTTATCGGGTACGTGCCTGTATTTGAAATCGTAAAATATTTATTGAGCGAATAGCGGTACAGTGTTTTATCATTCACTATCCAGGTAGAATCATACACGGGGGAAGCAATCGTTGTATCTGCAAAGAGGCCACTAAATTGCCATTTCATTTGCAGGGGCTGATAAGGAAAAGTCATGGAAAATTGCAGGGGCGAGTTTTTGCAACCTGCCGGAAAGTTTACAACGGCATATTCATTATTGATGGATATAAACTGGTACAAATCTTTAAGATTGGTGCCGGCGCTGTATCCATAAGATTCTGCATTACCGAAACCATACGCGATGGCATTAAAACCAGAATCACATGTAATGTTATGGGTGCCTTTTGATACGGCTACCTGTGTATAGGCATAATTGCTATTTTGAGGAACAGGTGCAAAACTTGCGATAGCAGCACCATCAATTTTAAATGAATTGATGGCCGCGGGGCTATTCGGAACTACTGCATTAATATAATGTTCCGAAATGTTGGTGCCCGAAGAAGGCTGCATAGAATTTAACGTAACGGAAGCAATGGTTTGTTCTGTTGGATTAAGATAAATCATTTCCGGATCTCCATTGCCCCGGTTGCTGCTGCAGGATTGGGTGGTAAAATATTGAGCAACAAGAATGGGTTTGTCCGACTGAATAAAGTTTGGCTGATTATTACTGAACTCGTAATACCTGCTGCTGCCAAAATTTATCGCTGTTCCGTTAAGCGTTACTGCGGAGCTCAAATCCGACAGAAATATTCTATAGTAATTTGTTTGTCCTTTTAGATCAATAGCATTAATGCTTGGCACTGTGATGTAGTTTTTGCCCCATGTACTTACCGGGTACATTTGCTGGTATAAATTGTCAGACGTTCCGGCAGAATTTCCACAACCGATAGAAATTTTCCCGCTACCGCAAAAAACAGCAATCTTTTTACAGCCGCCGGAAGCTGAACTGATAGATTGAATTCTGGAGCCGGTTAAATCGGACGTGGACAATACCTGGTATATCTGTCCCTGGGTTAAATTATAGGTATAGGTTGCATTGGCCTGAAGACCGCCATTTGAAGTTTTCGATGGCGTTATTGCTATTGTTGTAGTGCCAGTATCTGTAGCAACAGCAAAGAAGTATGAATATGAGTTCGCCTCGTTTGAAACCTGCGTATAATTGACAGAATAATATTCTTTACCCAGCGTACTAGTGGGCAGGCAAACCGTGGCACCAGAAATGGAGTTTACATAAATGAAGCTATATACAACCACCGGCTTATCTGCTGTAACATGTATTCCGAGATTGTACAGTCCTTCATTAAACAAGCCTGCAGAACGTGGAATATCAATTGTTGTAATCTGGTTTGCAGAAACGGTGAACGGTTGGGAAAAGCTGATGCCCGGTACCTGGACAGTGCCTGTAGTAGTAACATCAGAAGTAATATATAACTGCATTTGTTCTGCCGGGGTGTTTGAGGTTGCCGGGGTGAACATTCTCACATGGTTTCCGTAGCCTATCCAAAAATCTTTCCCCTTATTGCTAAAATCCTGTGCTTCCACAGTTATGGCAATCATCAGCAGCAGTATCGAAAGAAAGCCATTCCTCATCGCAGTTGGACTTAATTATATAAGCAATTACCTGGATAAACAGTTTCAGCTGGTTGGCAGGTGTTTACTTTCCAGTCAAACCATTTTAATAAAACAGCCCTTTAAAGGAATTGGAGGTGATGTATAAGGGAGTAAGAGAGCGTTTACAAAGATGTCTAAATTAAACTGCTTTTGCAAGCCAGGAATCAAAATAGGTAAACTCTTTTGTTAAGCAATACGCGGGAAAAAGATTTGCGGATAAATGCCAGGAAGCAGGCCATTCTGCACACCTGTCCCGGCTTGGTATTTTTCACCATTGCCCGCGGGAACCAAACGTCAAGTTGACCCAATTAATTTTTTGGGACCAGGACGAAACACTGCAAATGTTTGGTCCGCTACAAACCTCAATTTTAAAACCGCCACATAGTCAGTCTATGATGATAGCAATAACCTCGTGTAAAAAGTAAGGGTGGTCCAAAACGTATAAATTTTTATCGAAAAAATCCCTCCATTGAGAGAACATTTAAACCTCAATAAAAAATGAAGGTTAATTAAAAAAACTTGCTCCGTCAAAAATTTGACATTTTAAACAAAATTTTACCAGTCAATAAATTACAAAAAAACAGGATTTGTTTTTATGTACAAATAAAATTACCGGTAAATATTATAAATAATTTAAAATCAATTAAATAACAACAATATTTTATTTTATTTTAAATGTTCCACGAAAACTTTAAAATTATAAAGATCTTTCCAAATTGGATGGTACTTTTATAAATATTTAAGTCACTTAAATTTTATATTCAGATGATTAATAATAACATATTAATTATTAATAATACTATTAAAAATAGCCAAAGAATGTTAGTATCATCTTTTACCACTTATCGTGTAAACTAGTATTTTTAGCAATGTTTTTCCCCTTAAAAAAGGGCAATTATCTGCCCGTTGATTTTTATCTCCAATTTTTCATTAATTAGCAGGTATGAAAAGTTTAGCACTTCAGCTCTTGGCTTCCGCCGGCATTTGTATTCTTCTTTTGCAAGGTTGCGCCAGGCCCGTTGCACCAGAATACAGAGGATTAAATAATCTTCGCATTAATACATTGGGAGCAAGCGAATCTGCCATATCGGCGGATCTGATGTATTATAATCCCAATGGATTTAAAATGAAATTGAAATATGGAGAAATGAATGTTTACCTCAATGATCGTTTTTTGGGTAAAACAGTGCTGGACACGTTAACGCAAGTTCCCGCCAGGGACAGTTTTTCAATACCGGTCTCCATGAAGGTTGATATGAAACAGGTGTACTCAAATGCGCTCGATATCTTGCTAAACCATGAAGTAAATATGAGGCTGGATGGATTCGCCAAATTAGGGAGGGGAGGTATTTTTTTCGATGTGCCCATTAAGTATGAAGGGAAACAAAAAATTGATATCCATTTATAAAAATCGCTGGTTGTAGGATTTTCAGATTTTCTACTGCATCCCAGGATGAATATTTAATCCCATTGCTGGTGGCCGTTGAAATTTATTTTGCCTGTTCAATCTGAACAATCACCAGTTCGCCAAATCCCAAAATCATATTCCTTTCCGGCATAAAAAAAAGAGCGCTTCCCAGCGCCCTTCTTTCATATCATTTCTTCTGATTTTTTTAATTCTTTTTTGCTGGTCCGCCGCCATCTTCTGGCTTTTTGCAGCAAAGCGGCAATCTTTTATATGCATCGGCATCGGCAGTTACGTCATCGGCATCGTAACCAATATTGGCAATGGCTGTTTTTACATTTTCAATATTCGTGCGTTCGTTCCAAAAAGTAACCTTGGTGGTATGATTTCTAAAATTAACGACAGTTTTAGCCACACCTTCTACCCGTGCCATCGCGTTCTCAATACGTTCTTTACAACTTTCGCATTGAACAGTGGGTGTTTTAATCGTTACGGTAGTTGCTTTTTGAGCATTTGCAGCGGTAAATAATCCCATTACAAAACTCAGCAGGAAAATAGTTTTTTTCATGATATTAAATATTTGGTTCAAAACTAATCAAAGTCCTTTCCAATTCGAAGGATCCTGTTGCCAATTTAACAAAATGCTTTGCTGTTCCTGGGTAACAGTGCCTTTTTCCACGGCCATTTTTATTAAGGTTTCGTAGTTGGTGAGGGTTTTAAAAGGCACATTGGCCGCCGCAAAGGCCTTCACAGCCACATCAAAGCCATACGTGAAAATGCCTACCATTCCTATTACTTCCAACCCCGCATTTCTTAACACATCTACTACCTGTAAACTGCTTTTACCAGTAGAGATTAAGTCTTCTACCACCAATACTTTCTGTCCTTTTTCGTAAAAACCTTCAATCTGGTTGCCCAGTCCGTGTTCTTTTGGTTTGGGCCGCACATAGATATACGGAAGTTTCAGCTGATCGGCGCTCAACGCTCCCCAGGCAATACCTGCTGTTGCTACGCCGGCCAGCAATTCCGTTTCCGGAAAATCGGAAAAGATAATATTGCTCATTTCAGATTTAATAAATTCCCGTACGTACGGAAATGAAAGCACTTTGCGGTTATCGCAGTATATCGGGCTCTTCCAGCCACTTGCCCAGGTAAAGGGTTCGGCCGGATTTAATTTAATAGCATTAATTTGTAAAAGCTTTTCAGCTACGGCGGTTTCATTGGTCATGCGGCGAAGATAGAAAAAAAGTAGTGAGGCGTGAGACCTCAGCCGTGAGCGAAAGAGCAGTGTATCGTGCCATGGTTGTTTCCGCGGAGATCGCCTTGCTGAAGTTCTAACCGTGGGTGGCACAATAAAAGCAAGCAGTAATTAATTATTAAACCCCAATAACCCGGGCAAACCAATCATTCAACATGTATATTAAGATTTACTTTAACAATAAGCCGCTTTTTTTGTGTGATGAAATTGATGAAACTATTGAGCCCTACAAGCACCACGATGACGCCATATTTATAGATGAGTTTTCTGTGCACACGGTTAAATCGATGATACATGAAATGGAACTGCAAAAAATACATGCGGGTGTTTTTCTGCATGCTAACCTGGAAGAATTAAAAAAAGCTTTCTGGAAAAAATTCACCATTGTACAGGCGGCGGGTGGTTTAGTGACTAATAAAAATGATGAAATATTAATGATATTCAGGCGCGAAAAATGGGATTTGCCCAAAGGTAAACTGGACCCGGGTGAAACGCTGGAGCAATGTGCCGTGCGTGAAGTGGAAGAAGAAACCGGCATAGAAAATATTAGCCTGCAGGATCATTTAATCACCACCTATCACACCTATCATGAGAGCGGCAAATTTATCCTGAAAGAAAGTTATTGGTATACTATGAGCATTAGTGATGAGCAGGTACTTATTCCACAGGCGGAAGAACAAATTGCAGATGCCCGCTGGGTGATGAAAGACCAAATAGAAGAATTGCTCAATAATACGTTTCCGTCTGTCAAAGACGTGTTAGCAGCTGTTCGCTTCTAGCAATTAGCCGCTGGTAACGCGGCCTTCCTGTACCACTGCCGAACTACTAAGTACTATATGCTGCTGCTTAGGTGATTAAGTTTTAGTATTGCTACGGTGATGCGGCTAACGCAAACTAATTTTTGCCGTTCGTCGTAAATTTTTATATCCCAAACATGCGTACTCGCGCCCATATGGATGGGCTTTGCAATACCGGTTACAAATCCTTCTCGTGCACTGCGTACATGGTTGGCATTAATTTCAAGTCCGACGCAATAAAACTTATTGCTGTCAATTACCATCGCCGCGGCTACGCTACCCAATGTTTCGGCAAGTGCTACAGAAGCGCCGCCATGCAATAAGCCATATGGTTGCCTGGTGCGGTGATCTACCGGCATGCGCGCAGCAAGAAAATCTTCTCCTGCTTCGGTCCACTCAATACCAATATGTTCGCCCATGGTGCCTTTACCCAGCGAAACAATATCGGCCAGCGATAAATCTTTTTTAAACCAGATACTCATACTTTCTTTTACTTATGTTGTTTCAGCGATGCTATTACTACATCAGGAATAAAAGGAGAGGCGTCACCGTAATTGCGCAGTATATCTCTCACAATGGTAGAAGCAACGGACGTATATTTTGGCTCCCCGGTCAGAAAGATTGTTTCAATGTCTTTATCCATCGCGCGGTTAGCATCTGCAATTGTTTTTTCATATTCAAAATCGCTCACGTACCGGATACCCCGTAATATAAAATGCGCATTTATCTGTTTGCAAAAATCAATGGTAAGGCCCTTGTAGACGGCACCTTCAACACGCGGTTCATGTTCATAAATTTCCTGGATCCACAATAATCGTTGTTCGGCAGAAAACATGGGGGATTTTGCAGCATTGGTACCCACTGCCACTACAATTTTATCAAACAATGGAAGTGCACGGTTTATAATATCTACATGCCCCAGCGTAAGCGGGTCAAATGTTCCGGGAAATAAACAGATTCGCTCCATGTTTATTTTAAATTTTAAATATATATTTTAAATGCGTCCATGGAGCAGGTGCAATTGAAAATCCAACATACAAAATTCAAAATAATTACCCGTGCGTCCCGCCCGCCAGTAAATATAACACAGCCATTCTTACCGCCACGCCATTTTCTACCTGCTGCAAAATAATGGATTGTTTACTGTCAGCAACATCGCTGTCAATTTCTACTCCGCGGTTAATAGGACCAGGATGCATAATCACAATTTCTTTGCCCAAATCATCCAGCATTGCTTTTTTTACACCGTAGGCGAGATTGTATTCGCGCAACGACGAAAACAATACCTGGTTTTGCCGCTCTAATTGAATGCGCAGCACATTGGCCACATCGCACCATTGTAATGCTTTTTTAAGGTTATATTCTACCCGCACATCAAACGCCTGCTGCATGTATTTGGGTATCAGTGTTGGCGGGCCGGCCACCATCACCTCTGCTCCCATTTTCTTTAACAAATAAATATTGCTGAGGGCCACCCTGGAGTGCATAATGTCTCCAAGAATGGCAATTTTCTTTCCTTCCAGGCTGCCGATTTTTTCACGGATCGAAAAAGCATCCAGCAAAGCTTGCGTTGGATGCTCATTAATACCGTCGCCAGCATTGACAATGGCGGCGGGGATATGTTTTGCTAAAAAGTGAGGTGCTCCGCTGGCACTGTGCCGCATCACTACCACATCCACTTTCATAGAGAGAATGTTGTTGACCGTATCAAGCAGTGTTTCACCTTTTGCCGCGGAAGAACTGCTGGCCGCAAAATTGAGCACATCAGCACTCAGCCTGCGTTCTGCCAGTTCAAAAGACATCCGGGTTCGGGTAGAGTTTTCGTAAAAAAGATTAACGATGGTTATATCGCGCAGCGTAGGAACTTTCTTAACGGGTCGCTGTAATACTTCTTTAAATTGGGTGGCAGTATCTAAAATGAGTTGAATATCCGGTGGAGTAAGCTCTCTAATGCCAAGAAGGTGTTTTGTACTCAGTTGCATTAAAAATCGAAATTAAGGTAAAAGAGTATACAAACAAAAAGCTTTGGGCGCCGGGCCACAGTACAATGAGCCAGAAACGATTCATTGAAATATGAACACTTCTATACCCGGTGATGATCCGCCTTCCAGCTGGCAATACTTTTTTTTATTTCCGTTCCGGGAAGGCTTTCGTCAGCAGCTTTCTTTGCCAGGGAAACAAATTCTTCATCGGGAGCAAAACGAAGTGCGATGATTTGACCTAACCGAAGACGTGTATCCAGCATTCTTCCGGTTAATGCCAGGTGACGCAGGTTCTCTTCCGCGCGGATGGCCCTGTCCTGCGCACGCAGCGCAAACCAGCGTGCATACCAGAAAACACTCAAAAATATTATTGACACCAGCACCAGCAAAGAGGCGGTGTTTACATTTTCTTTCGCTGAATGAACGAGGTTGATAATACTTCCAATAAGAAGCAACAGGATGGCGAGCGAAGTTATTACATGCCATAAAATAATATAGCGCCTGTGGTTGCTGTAGGTTTGAAGTGGCATAACGTTGGTTTTGATTAGGCAGACGATCAGGATTGAAAATTATTTTATACTATTACCCGTTTAGGTAAAAATTTTTGTTGTTCCACTAACTATTGATTTTCTATAACCTTGCAGATGGCACCTGTTGCCCCTCCGTTTGACTTTAAAAATCCTCTTGCATACCGGGCATTACTTTTATCAGTATCTACAGCGCATAGCAAAAGGGTGCACAGGTTTATTTAATACTTTCACTTCCTCCCCCGCCCATTTGCAATTTGCATCACCGTTTTCCAATTTGTCCTGATACTATTGGAATCCGGTTATTTTAAATTATCCAATAGTTTATACATTTTCTTTACTACATCTGATGATGCACCACTGTAGTTATTTACGATAATTGAAAAAACGTATTCTCTGCCATCGTTTGCTTTATGATAACCGGCATACGCCCTGGCGCCGTTGATGGATCCGCTTTTCATTTTCATGTCATTGTGCTCGGGCAGATCGTAATAGAACGACTTATACCATGGCCGCGTTTTTGCATATTGCAATGCTTTTATCAACGCATCCGTAGTTACGCGGTTTTGCGGTGATAGCCCGCTGCCATCGCATATATTTAGCGCCGATTTTTCAATACCGTTGTCTTCCCAAAAATCCTTTAGCAGCGCCACCCCTTTTTCTGTTGAACCAAAACCAGATTTCTCAAACGCCATCGTTTTTATTAATGCCTCGCCATACAGGTTAATACTTTTTTTCAGGAACCAATAATTGATACTGTCTAACGGAGGTGAAACATGTTTGTACAGATCAAGAAAAGTAAAAAGTGAATCGGGTAAGGTTAATAATGGCGGGTGACTTTCAAACCCATAAAACATGGCCAGCTTCTCCGTCTTCATACTGTTATTTAATTGCTGGATGAAAACGTCCTGCGGGTTTGGAATAGATGCCCCAACGCTAAACGTATCTTCCTCAAGGGGAATTGTTCCTTCTATCACGGATGGTACTGAGCCGTAGTCGAGGTAGACAATGGTATTATCGCCGGAACCTTTCCTGGCACTTTTTACATTAACACGAAGGTTGTTATATAAACCGGCAGGCTTTGTTTGAACCGACGCAACGTTGTCGTTTAATTTCTTTCCGGATTTAAGTATGATGTCGTATTGATTTTCCAACCAGTTGAGGCTTTGCGCAGATGCGCCATAATAATTACCAATGTCTTCCCATAACCATCCCCCGGGAACGGTATTGTTTCCGTAGGCGCTGTCCAATACAATATATTGAGAAGACACCGGGGTAATCTTTTTTTCCCGCAGGGCAGTGATAATTTTTTTCAAAATGTCTGCAGGCTTTGTTGAATCAAACCGGAATGAACCAAACGTTGGGTCACCGGAAGGCTTAATTACAAAATAACTTCTTGATGGATTGGAATTAAAATATTTATAGGTTATTTCTGTTTTATACCGGTACGTTTTTCCAAGCAAATCAAATGCCGCGCAACTGGTAAATATTTTTTGCGTGCTTGCTGGCGCCAGGCCTGTTTGCGCATTGTGTTCATAAATAGCCGTATCGTTTTTTGCATCGAAAACAGACAGGCCAATAATGGCATGATGAAATTGTGAATCAGCTTCCATTTTTTGAATGGCCTGATCCAATTTATCCCTTACTGTCTGACTATAAGCAAAATGAACCATCAAAACCAGGAAAACAATTACACCTCTTTTCATCATCAAAAATATTTAATACCCAAATCTAAAAGAATTAAATTTACGCTATGGGCAATGAAGTTAAAGAACCAGCTTTTAAATACAATTATATTTCTCCTGCGGAATACCTTGCGGCAGAAAGAGTTGCAGCGATAAAGCATGAATATTACGATGGACAGGTGCTGGCAATGTCTGGCGCGGGTGTAAAACATAATATTATTGCATCAAACCTGGTTGGTGCAGTCAGCTCTTTTCTGCAGGGAAAAGATTGCCGTATATTATTTTCAGAAATGCGGGTCGGCACGCTGCAACAAGATGCTTATATGTATCCTGATGCGTTAATTGTTTGCGGTGAACTTCAACTGGAAGACAAGGTTTTTGACACCTTGCTCAACCCGTCTGTTATTTTTGAGATTTTATCACCCGCCACCATGAGTATTGATAAAGGGAGAAAATTATTTTTTTACCAGGGGATACCTTCTTTGCAGGAATATATTATGATTGATTCGTTACGCAAATTTATACATCTTGCCCGCAAACAAGATAACGGTCACTGGATATTTGAGAATATCAGTGATCCTGCTGCTTCACTGTTTATACGCACCATTAACGGTCACTTCCCCCTTGCGGAAATCTATTCAGATACCGGGTTATAATGATTTCTGTTTTTCCATATCCGTTCATTATAATCACTGAAATTTTGGCCACCGGTTAAATATTTCCAACGGATATTTGCAGCCAAATAATTTACTGCATGCCGCAACAAACATTTGCTTCTATTATTACTATTGGAGATGAGTTATTGATAGGCCAGGTGATAGATACCAACAGTGCCTGGATGGCGCAGGAGCTGAACAAAGCCGGCGTCTGGGTAAAACGCCGCGTAGCAGTGGGTGATAACTGGAACGACATCTGGCAGGCACTGGATGAAGAAAGCAAACATGCTGACATTATATTAATTACGGGCGGACTTGGCCCGACCGCAGACGATATCACCAAG
>JBDUAY010000075.1:0-17073 GCA_040004415.1 Bacteroidota bacterium
GGTCTTGATTGGAAAGTGGTTGAAAGCGTACCAGTGCATGAAGACATCAAAACCCAGCATACCGGATTCAATAAATACATCGATAATTATAAAGAAAGTATCCGCAATCTTGCAGCGCAGGGTATTGAAGTGATTACGTATAATTTTATGCCGGTGCTGGATTGGACCAGAACAGATTTATCGTTCGGCGTAGCAGACGGCTCAAAAGCATTGCGTTTTGAAAAAGCAGGGTTGGTTGCTTTTGATGTCTTTATGCTGAAAAGAAAAAATGCGGAAAAAGATTATACAAAAGATGAAATAACCAGGGGAGAGAAACGGTTTGGTGAAATGACGGATCAGGAAAAAAAATTACTGCAACAAAATATTATTGCGGGCCTGCCGGGAAGTGAAGAATCATTTACTTCTGCTCAATTCCAGGCAGCACTGGATAAATATGATGGTATTGATGAAGATAAACTTCGCAATCACCTGATTTATTTCCTTCATCAAATAATTCCGGTAGCGGATGAAGTGGGTATTAAGATGGCGATTCATCCGGATGATCCGCCGTTTGCCATTTTTGGATTACCACGGGTGGTGAAAACAAATGATGACGTAAACAAATTAAATGCCGCAGTGCCGTCGGTTAACAACGGATTTTGCTTTTGTACCGGCTCTTATGGCGTTCGGGCCGACAATAATTTGCCTGCCATGATAAAATCTTTTGGTGAAAGGATACATTTCTTACATCTTCGTTCCACCAAACGAAACAGCGATGGTGATTTTTATGAAGACAATCACCTTGAAGGAGATGTGGACATGTATAGTGTGATGAAGGAAATTGTTTTGTTGATGCAACAACAGAAAATTAGCATTCCGGTAAGGCCTGATCATGGCCACCAGATGCTGGACGATTTAAAAAAGAAAACCAATCCGGGTTATTCAGCTATTGGAAGGTTGCGTGGATTAGCAGAGTTGCGCGGGCTGGAATACGGAATTGCCAAATCATTGTCTATTTAATCATTTAACGATACATTCATACTATGGCCTTGCCCACTAACGTTTCTGCTGCTCAGTCAGCCACGCTGCCCGCAAAAGGAAGTTTCTTATTTCCTTTCATCATGGTTACCAGTTTATTTTTTTTCTGGGGCTTTATACACAATGTAGATGGTATTCTTATAGCTCATTTGCGCAGGGGGTTCAATTTGAATACGGTAAAAGCATCGCTGGTAGATTCTGCCGTTTATCTCGGTTATTTTCTCATGGCCATCCCGGCAGGTATCATTATGAAAAAATATGGTTATAAAACCGGCATTCTTATAGGGCTGGCATTATTTGCCGGGGGTTGCTTTTTATTTATACCAGCTGCCAATACCATGCAGTATGCTTTTTTCTTAGCAGCATTATTTATACTCGCCTGCGGACTGGCCATCCTGGAAACAGCTGCCAATCCGTACGCCACTATTTTAGGAAAACCTGAAACGGCTACGCAACGGTTAAATTTCGCGCAGTCTTTTAATGGCCTTGCCGCTTTTCTTGCCCCGCTTATTGGTGCTAAACTTATTCTCTCAGAGAAACCCGTAGATAACGCAGCCCTTGCTGCCATGACTGAGCAGGTTCGCAATGCCTACCTGCACCAGGAAACATCAACAGTGAAATTGCCGTATCTTATTTTGGGTATTGCATTAGTATTGGTTTTTTTAGTTTTCTTTTTTACAAAACTGCCCGATATAAAAGATGAAGAACAAAAAGAAAAGAAAAGTATTTTTCACGCTTTTCGCCATCGTCATTTAACGTGGGCAGTAGTAGCAGAATTTTGTTATGTTGGGGCACAGGTTTGCATCTTTAATTTTTTAATTTTATTTGCAGCAAACGTTGCCCATATAACAGATCAGCAAGCAGCGATTTATGCAATGTTTACCGGCCTTGCATTTATGATAGGAAGATTTGCGGGAACTTTTTTTATGCGTTATGTGCAACCATCAAAGCTGCTGTCATTATATGCAATTGTTAGTATCCTGCTGTGCATGGTGATTATATGGGGTTCAGGACTCACAACTTTATATGCCACCGTAGCCATCGCTTTTTTTATGTCGATTATGTTCCCCACCATTTTTGCTTTGGGCATTCATGATATTGGCGACGATACAAAATCTGGTTCAACTTTGCTGATTATGTCTATTGTGGGTGGCGCTATTCTTCCAAGAATACTCGCGCTGATTTCGGGTGCAGAAGCAACGAATTTCCAGCGCGGCTATATAATACCATTAATATGTTTTGCAGTAATACTTTATTTTGGGTTGAAAGGGTATAAACATACAGAAAGATCGGTTGAAGAGCTGCATTAGCAGCGACTGTCTATGTAGTATTTATTATGAAGACAAGCCTAAAGTCGCGGGCCTGGATGGCAGATACTAAAAATCTCAATATTAGGTACTAAAAATCTCAATACGATGTTGCGTTATTGTCTTGCACTTGATTTGAACGACGATGAAAAACTAATTGCTGAATATGAAGCATACCATAAAAATGTATGGCCCGAAATAAAAAAAAGTATTCTCGGTGCCGGCATCAACGATATGGAAATTTACCGCACCGGCAACCGCCTGTTTATGATTATGGATACTGCGGAAGATTTCAGTTTTGAAAAAAAAGCGGCTATGGATATAAGTAATCCAAAAGTGCAGGAATGGGAGCAGCTGATGTGGAAATTTCAAAGCGCATTGCCCTGGGCAAAACCAGGAGAGAAATGGATACGAATGGATAAAATATTTGCATTGAATGCATAAAAACATATTGAATGAGTGGTTCCGGTAATAACGTTTTACAAGGCGGCATTGATGCACACCAGCATTTCTGGCATTACGAACCTGTGAAACATAGTTGGATAAATGATGAGATGGCGACAATTAGAAAAGATTTTATGCCGGCAGATTTGCAGCCTGTGCTGAAACAAAACGGCATTGAAGGATGTATTGCGGTGCAGGCGGATCAAACAGAAGCAGAGACTGATTTTTTACTAAAACTTTCAACAGAAAATAATTTCATAAAAGGCGTTGTAGGTTGGGTCGATTTAATGGCTGCCGGTGTAGCAGACAGGCTTGAGCATTATGCACAGTTTAAAAATATAAAAGGTTTCCGGCATATACTACAAGGGGAGGAGCCGGGATTTATGCTGCAGCCTGCATTTAAGCGCGGAGTCGGCCTGTTAAAGTGGTATAATTATACGTACGATATTCTCATCTTTCCCAAACATCTTGCTGCTTCACTGGAACTGGTGAAGCAATTTCCTGATCAGCAATTTGTGATTGATCATATTGCAAAGCCCCATATTAAAAATGGTTTGATAGGGGAATGGAAAAAAGATTTAACTGCAATTGCCCAATATCCAAACGTACATTGCAAAATAAGTGGTATGGTAACGGAATCGGATATGCGCAATTGGTCGGCATCAGGTTTTACGCCTTACCTGGACGCAGTGACAGAAGCATTTGGAATCAATCGCATTATGTATGGGTCCGATTGGCCGGTTTGCCTGGCCGCCGGCTCTTATTCAGCAGTATTTGATATTGTAAAAGACTATTTTGCCACTTTTTCGGGATCAGAACAGCAGTTGTTTTTCGGGCACAACGCATCAGCATTTTATCATGTAACATAATTTAATAGCCATGGATTTACAGTTAAAAGACAGAGTGATTATTGTAACCGGCGGGGCAAGAGGTATTGGAGAGGGTATTGTAAAAGTATTGGCGAAAGAAGGCGCTTTGCCTGTAATCATTGGAAGAAATGAACAAGATAATATGGCAACAGTTGCTGCTGTAGAAGCGGCTGGTGGAAAGTGCGGACAGGTAGTAGCTGAGTTAACTGACCCCGCTGCCAGTGAACAAGCTGTTAAAGCAGTAATTGAAAAATTTGGAAGAATAGATGGTGTGGTAAACAATGCAGGCGCAAATGACGGAGTAGGACTGGAGAATGGCAATTATGAAGCCTTTATGGCCTCGCTCCATAAAAATATGGTGCATTATTATTTGATTGTTCATTATTCATTGCCCGAATTAAAAAAATCAAAAGGCGCTATTGTAAATATCACTTCAAAAACGGCTGAGACTGGCCAGGGCGGCACGTCTGCATATGCTGCTGCCAATGGCGGGCGTAATGCTTTAACACGCGAATGGGCCGTTGAATTATTAAAATATGGTATCCGCGTAAATGCAATTGTAGTAGCTGAATGTTTTACCCCGTTGTATGAAAGATGGATTCATACATTGCCCAACCCAGAAGAAAAATTAAAAGAAATTGAAGCTAAGATTCCACTGGGAAACCGCATGACAACGACTGAAGAATTAGGCAATGCAACGGCCTTTTTATTGTCTGAATGTTCAAGTCATACCACCGGGCAATTGATTCACGTAGACGGGGGTTATGTTCATTTAGATCGCGCACTCGCAAATGCATAACGAAGTAATTAAAACTGCCGTATGATCAAAACTACCGTAGCCTTAATGAGATCGTAGTTAATAGATCCCGAATGGAGACTACGGTAGTTTATTATTGCTAAGGTGCTGTTGTTAAAGATGCCTTATTATAGTTCGCTTTCCATAAATCATACCGCTTAAACTGTACCTGCATACGTTTTTCAAAATCGGTATAATCTCTTTTTGCTTTCGGGCTCCACAGTACTTCGCTTAATGCACTTAGACGCGGAAAGAGCATGTATTCAACTTTCCTGGTATTGCCCATATATTCGGTCCATACATTGCCCTGCGCGCCGAGCACATGTTTGCCTTGTGCCTCATTTAATGCAGCTGGTACAGGCTCATATTTATAAACATTTTCCAATGGCAGAAAACCGCCAATGGTAACTGAATCTTCTTTTTTGGATTGAGCATGATCCAAATAAACATAGGTGCCGGGCGTCATAATTACATCGTGATTTTGTTTTGCCGCGTCAATGCCGCCTTCTTCTCCGCGCCAGCTCATTACAGTGGCATTGGGCGCCAGCCCGCCTTCTAAAATCTCATCCCAACCAATAATTTGTTTGCCTTTGCTGTTGATGTATTTTTCTATTCTGCTGATAAAATAACTTTGTAATCCATGCTCATCTTTCAAACCTTTTTCTTTGATCAGGTTCTGACAAAAAGCAGACTCCTTCCACACATCTTTGGGGCACTCATCACCGCCAATGTGAATGTATTTTGCAGGAAACAATGGCAGGATTTCGTCAATCACATCCTGGAGAAAATTAAACGTGTATTCGCCCGGGCAGTAGACATCTTTGAAAACGCCCCAGGTCTCCTGCACCAGTTTAATGCGGCCACCTGCAAGTTGTTGCTTGCTGGCATCTGAAATCATTTCCGGCTTAATAAAAGTTGCGGTATCAGGGAAACAGCTTAATTGCGGATAAGCTGCAATGGCAGCACTGCTATGGCCGGGTAATTCAAGTTCCGGGATAACAGTTATGTAGCGTTCAGCAGCATATTTAACGACCTCTTTAATTTGTTCCTGCGTATAAAAACCACCATAAGGTTCATTGTCGTTTCCTTTGCCAGGATAACGGCCAATGATAGTTCCATTTCTCTTAGAACCCACTTCCGTAAGTTTAGGGTATTTTTTTATTTCGATCCGCCAGCCCTGGTCTTCAGTTAAATGCCAGTGGAAATAATTCATTTTATGCAGCGCGATATAATCAATATATTTTTTTATAAAATCTACCGGAAAGAAATGACGACCCACGTCCAGCATTAAACCACGGTAGGCAAAACGCGGATAATCTGTAATGCTAACGAAAGGAATGGGTAATTTGGTTCCGCCCGGCGTGGATGTAATTTGGCCTTCGGTTTTTGGAAGCGGAAGTAATTGTATCAGCGTTTGTACGCCATAAAATGCACCCGTTTCATTATCGCCTGCGATGTACACACCTTTAGCATCTGCCGTTAATGTATAAGCGCCGGCAATGGGCTTGTCCATTCGCTCAAAGTTCAGTGTAATTACACTTTTAGAACTTGCTTCCTTTACTATTTTCAATGTAAGATTATAAAACCGCTGCAGGTAGTCATTTAGAAAATTAGCAGAATTTTCCAGGCCACTTCCTTCCAGCACAATTTGTGTAGCGGGTGTAATATTAAAACTGGCTGCAATCTTTGGTTGCTTTATTTCTGCAGGCTGTGGAATAATATTAATGCTTGTTTGCGCAAAACTTACAACTGCTGTACCAAGAAATAACAAAAATGTGAACGTTTTCTTCATTGCGCGTCTTTTTAATTTTTATGTCTGTCAGGTTGTTTATTAACGGGCGCTAAAGATAGTAAAGAATGATTTATTATTTTTATGCAAACGTTTGTTCTCAATGGAGTATAAAGTATTTAGTACTTAATATTGAGATTCAGAAGCCCCCGACAAAGCGTTCGATTATTGAATGCAGGCGCCAGCCTGTTTAAATACTACTACCTGATACTATAATCTCTGCACTACTTTATCACTGGTAAGATAATACTTGAACTATTTGTCGCATCATGCAAAATCTTTATTGTTTCTTTTTGGAAATCTGCATCGGTTGCTTCGTAGATATTAATAAATTTTTGCGGATTGCGATCAGCAATTGGAAACCAGCTGCTTTGTATCTGTATCATTATTCTATGCCCTTTTAAAAAGGTGTGCGCTATATCAGGCAGTTCAAATTTTACCCGCTCCGGTTTATTGGGTTTGAATGCTTCAGGCTTCGCAAAACTATTTCTGAAACGCCCGCGCATAATTTCTCCACGTACCATTAGCTGATAGCCACCCATGGGATAATCGCTGCCAGTCGAACGTCGCTGCTGTAGTTGTGCATCCGGGTATTTAAAATCATCCGGGAACACATCAATTATTTTCACTACAAAATCTGCATCGGTAGAAGATATACTTGTCATCAGATCTGCCACCACTGTGCCGCCAAGCGTAATATCATTATCCAGCGTATCTGTTTGAAAACTCAGCACGTCCGTACGTCTGTTCGCAAAGCGCTGATCGTCGGTCATGTATTCCCTTGTTCTGTAAAAGTGTACATCTTCTGTGTATGGAACGGGGTGAGCAGGATCACTCACGTATTCGCTGTAACCTCCATCGGCCGCAGGTTTATTCCAACCCAGCTTTCCATTTGGCTGCAGGTACAATGGTTTATCTTGTTTCTCTGCTGGCGGCCATTGTGAAAAGTTGTGCCACTTGTTTTCACCGCTAACAAAAATAGTCGCTTCAGCCTGTGCGGATATATCTCCTTCACCTTTTAAATAGTAATTAAAAAAAGGGATTTCAATATTATTCTGGTACCAGAAAGAAGTGTTGGAACCAAATCGCAGGTTACCCAAATGTGTGCCGTCAACTGATGCCCATTCGCCATGGTACCAGGGCCCCATCACCAGTTTATTAAAATGGGTAGCCGGATTTTTCTTTTCAATGGCTTTGTATAAATTCCACGCGCCAAAACAGTCTTCTGCATCAAATAAACCACCAACTACCAGTATAGCAGGCTTAACATCATTTACAAAATTGCGTGGATTGCGGGCCTGCCACCATTCGTCGTAATTGGGATGCGCGAATAAATCATTAAAAAATTTGAGGCTGTCGCCCGCCAGCTTTTTCATATTACTCAATGAGCCAATGTGGAGATAGGTTGCATAATTATCGACCTCAGGTATTTTCAACGTTGACTGTGGTCCAACCGTAGTGGGTTTAGGACGTGGATAGCCAAATCCACCCGCGTAAAACGCAAATCCATCCATGGCCATAAATGCCCCGTTGTGATGAAAATCATCGCCCTGGAACCAATCGGTAACCGGCGCCTGCGGACTAACTGCTTTCAATGCCGGGTGGCCACTTAATGCGGCCATCGTAGAATAAAAGCCAGGATAAGAAATTCCAAACACACCTACTTTTTCATTGTTGTGAGGCAGGTTTTTTACCATCCAGTCGATAGCATCGTACGTATCACTTGCTTCATCAATATCATTTCCTTTTTTATTGGGGTTGAAAGGACGAACGTCTACAAATTCACCTTCACTCATCCATCGGCCGCGTACATCCTGCGTAACAATTATATAATTTTCTCTTGCATAATACCGCCAGTGGCGGTTCCAGAGATTAGCATTAAAATTTGCTTCTCCGTATGGCGCACATGAATAGGGTGTGCGTGTTAGCAGGATAGGATGTTTTTGAGAGCTGTCTTTGGGCATGTAGATGGACGTAAAAAGTTTTACGCCGTCGCGCATGGGTATATACTTTTCAATTTTGTAATAATGATCTTTTATCCAGGCAGAATCCTGTGCATACTGGGCATTTGCAAATACTCCAGCCAGTAATAATAAAATCAATCCGGTGAATTTTCTCATGTATTTTTAATTTTGGAAAGCTAATTTACTGAATAAGCCCCCAAGTCTTAACAATCAATTTATGAACGGAAATCAAGAGGTCATTCAGCGCTTTTACAGCGCTTTTCAAAAACTGGATTATACCACCATGCAAAATTGTTATACCGGTGATGCTGTTTTCAGCGACCCGGTATTTGGTCTTTTGCAGGGAGCAGAAGTGCGCGCCATGTGGGAAATGCTTTGTAAAAACGCAACTAATTTTTCATTAACTTTTTCTGATATTCAATTGCTGGACGAAGAATATGCAACCTGTCACTGGATTGCAGCATATACGTTTTCTACAACTGGCCGGCATGTGGTAAATAAAATAAAAGCCCATATGCGTATTGAAAATGGAAAGATAACGGAGCACACAGATAAATTTGATTTATGGAAATGGAGCCGTCAGGCGCTTGGGATACCTGGATTATTATTGGGCTGGAGTAATTTTATACAGGGAAAAGTTCATCGGAATGCAAAGAAAAGTCTAGAGAAATTTATGACAAAGGAAAAGTGAACCCTCGCAAATTTAATAAAAATTTGGTCTTTGTACCAGAGATATCTGCCGCGGGATCAATCCGATACTCCGCACATCACAAATCCAAATTCTGACAATTCCAATCGTATGATAAAAGAAGCAATGCCTGAAACAAGAAAAGCAACTGCACCAGGTGACAATGTCATCCGGTAAATCAGCCGCGATGTAATTGCTACCGGAGATACCTATGCGTTTAGTACCACATCTGCAAAAGACAAATGCTTTCATTTTGGTGCGCGCCACCAGCCCATACCTGCGTTGCTTTGCCGGATGGAACAATTGTCCGAACATTTAGGATGAAAGAAAATTAACCAGATTGCGGAGCACATATTGCCAATGCCGGCTATATGGTGTCGGCACTGGCAGCCAGGCAGGGTATTGGGAAAGCTATCCCGGGTTTTCATTGGCAGAAGCAAAACGCATCGGTTATAAAGCCATGCAATTTAACGTAGTTGTTAAAAGCAATGTACGTGCAGTGCAATTGTGGCAACACACCGGCTTCACAATGATTGGCGAAATACCAGGCGCATTTCATCACTATGTTAATGGGTTAACGAACGCTTATATTATGTATAAAAAATTGTAATACCTTTCCATAGAAATTCATCCATTAGAAAACCAAAGAATAAACAGAATGGCATCACCTCTTGACAATTCCCTGCAAAAAAAGGCCGGGGACTTTAAAAAACTTCACGAGCGTTCAGGCATCTTCGTTATACCAAATCCCTGGGATGCAGGCTCGGCAAAAATGCTTGCAAGGCTGGGTTTTGAGGCACTTGCTACTACCAGCGCCGGATTGGCGTTTTCTCTTGGAAAGCCTGATGGCGAAGGCGCTATTACCCTCGAAGAAACATTGGAAAACGTCTATAACATTATTTCGGCAACCAACCTTCCGGTTGCAGCAGATTTAGAAAATGGATTTGGCGATGATCCGCAGGCATGTGCAGAAACAATTTTGCTGGCTGCCGAAGCGGGTTTGGTAGGAGGGTCTATTGAAGATGCTACGGGTCGCCAGGGCGATCCTATTTATTCATTTGAACTATCTGTTGAACGGGTGAAAGCCGCGGTGCAGGCAGCAAGAAGTGTTGCTTTTCCTTTTACATTAACTGCCAGGGCAGAAAATCTTATACATGGCCGTAATGATCTTACTGACACCATCTCAAGGTTGCAGGCATACGCTGCAGCTGGTGCAGATGTGTTATTTGCACCGGGATTAAAAACGCGCGGGGAAATTGCAACAGTTGTAAAAGCGGTGGCACCTTATCCGCTGAGCGTTGTAATGGGATTGAGCAATGCGGATTTTTCGTTAAATGAGTTGGGGGATCTTGGCGTGAAACGCGTAAGCCTCGGCTCATCACTTGCCCGCGCTGCCTACGGATCTTTTTTTCGTGCCGCGGAGGAAATTAGCCATATGGGCAGTTTTGGTTTTGCCCGCGGAGCGATTTCCTATGCTGATATCAATGCATTGTTCCGGTAGTAATTCCATTCGTATTGTCACAATCCATTGGTTTGATAACAATCATTCCACTGGTTTCACCAACGGAGACTAACATTTAAGTCCGGTACACTTGTGCCTAAACCCTGTGTAAATACATCAAAACGTATAAACAAATCGCACTGGATAAAATATACATGCAGCCCGGAATGGGCTGTGCATGTGATGAATGCAAGGCGGAAACAAACCGCAATGTGGTATGAAAGCTTACATACTCGCGTGCAAATAATCTTTTAATTGCGAAATGGTTTCTTCCTGTGAAAGAATAGTTTCTTTTACCACATCATTAATAGATATAATGCCGCAGATAGCATCATTTTCAAAAACCGGCAGGTAACGAATATTATTTTCGCTCATCAGGTGCATGCATACTTCAATTGAATTATCTGGCGTGATGCGGGGCAGGCCCTTCGACATAATTTCTTCTACTTTGGTATCTGAAGAGTGCTTGCCTTTGAGGATGACTTTACGGGCATAATCCCGTTCAGTGAGCAAGCCATAATATTGTTCTCCTTTCATGACCAGCACGGAGCCAATATTTTTGGAAGCCATCAGTTCCAATGCTTCAATTACAGTTGTTTCAGGCAAAATAGAAATAACATTGGCACCTTTGCGGTGGAGGATATCAGCAACTTTCTTCATAAAGCATATCGTTTTTCTTATCCGTAAGTTAATGAAATATCTCTTCAATCAGAAATTGGTAAATAAGTTTTTAAAAAATAACCATCCCCCGGCTTTTTATTTATTGTTGATACAATTTTAAGTAAGTTTAGCGTGCAAACATCAGAATGCTATGGGTTTATACAGAACAATGCGGGTAACGAATATCTATTCTGAAACAGATGATTGTAAAACATTCTGTTTGGTACCGGCAGATAACGAGCCTTTTCATTATCAGCCAGGACAGTTTCTAACGTTTGTGTTTACCAAAATCACCGGAGAAGAAAGGCGTAGTTATTCTGCTTCTTCTACCCCGGCTTTGCATGAACCCTTATCCATCACCGTCAAAAGACTTGAGAACGGAGAATATTCAAGAAAACTTTTCGATAACGCTGCCAAAGGCGACCTAATAATAACAACCGGCGCGGCAGGATTTTTTGTTTTGCCCGATAATATATTCTTGTACAAAGAAATTTTCTTCCTGGCTGCGGGAAGCGGCATTACACCCATTTATTCTCTTATCAAAACATTGCTGCATCGGCATCCGCATGTGCGTGTTATACTTATATACAGCAACCGGTCACGATCAAGCACTATATTTTATGAAATGCTGCAACAGCTATCCGCATTATTTGCAGACCGTTTTGTAATTGAATTTTTATTCAGCTCCGCAGTTAACCTGGAACGAGCCCGGTTAAGCAAGTGGCTATTGGGTATATTATTAGAAGAATATAGCGGCGCATCCTATGCAGAAACATTGTTTTATACTTGCGGTCCGTTTGATTACATGCGCATGGTAACGATAGAATTATTGGAAAACCGTGTACCGCTGCAGCACATCAAAAAAGAAAATTTTACGCCGGTTAAAATTGAATCAAAAACACTGCCGCCTGATCTGCATAAGCATAGCATAGAAATTAATATTCAGCAAAAAAAATATCATATCGAAACGCAGCATCCGAAAACTATTTTGCAGGCTGCAAAAAAGGCTGGCATTGTATTGCCATACAGTTGTGAATCTGGCAGGTGCGGTAGCTGTGCAGCCACATGTGTACAGGGGAAAGTTTGGATGAGTTATAATGAAGTTCTGATGGATGATGAAATGGAAAAAGGAAGGATACTTACCTGCACAGGATATCCTGTTGGCGGCGACATTGTGTTGAAATTTGATTAAGTATTTTTACGCATTCTGATCCCAACAACACTTCTTTTGTCTATTATAAAAGTTTTATCTGCACGGATCGTTTTTTTGTTATCCGTCTTGTTGAACGTTGACTAAGTATTTTTACGTGTTCCTGTCTTACACAATTTGCTGTTGATATTATTAAATGTTTTTTCAACACTTGTTAATGCTTCACTGAATACTTTTGCAATACATAATACATATTATATCGTCTCCCGGCATTTATAAATGAATATTTTTTCCTGAGCCAGAATATTGCTTTATTGTTTTTCTAAGTAAAATCCTTATCAATACAATAAATAAACAATAAATTGATTGATATCAAATCAGAATTATTAACATATATTCTTTTTGGTATAGTATTGGCATATTCCGGGCAACCAACATTCATTTGAAAACCGATGCTGCTAAATTGGTTCTTGCTGATGTTTTCATTTCGGATTTACCGTTTCATTTTTTGATTTTTTGCTAACTATCGTAAGATGGTACTAGTCTGAGTTTACTTACCGGAGGTATGGCCGGTTATGAAAGCCCGATTTTTACCATGATGACAATGATTTGTATATCCTGTAAAAACCACTTATTGATAATATGAGAACTACTGTCAAGACAATTGTAACTGCTACAATTCTGCTATCATTCTATTTTTCTTCCATTGCCCAGCAAGTTGCCAAAACAATTCCTTATTCAGGCTCGCCTGAAGGATTGATTGGTTTTCTGCAATTCACACCATCAGATTATGGAAGTCAGAAACATCCATTAATTATATTTTTACATGGTATCGGCGAAAGAGGTAATGGAACTACACAAATTAATGCTGTCGCCAATAATGCCATTCCTAAATTTTGTGCGGCTGGTGCATCCATGCGTTTTACCGTTAATGGACAAACATCTTCATTTGTTGTATTGTCCCCGCAGCTAAGCACATCGCTGGGTTACTGGCCTACTTATTATGTAAAACAAATGATTGCTTATGCCAAAGCAAATTTGTCAATAGACCCAAACCGTATTTATGTTTGCGGTCTAAGCCTTGGCGGTGGTGGTATCTGGAGACTCATAACAGACACCCAAAATTTTGATCATACATTCGATGGAACAATAGCTGCCGCTGCTCCTGTATGCGGTACGCAGGAAGAAACCGATGCTGATTTTTGCTCTACTATCGGAACAAACCATTTACCTGTTTGGGCATTTCATTGTATGGATGATGGAACAGTAAATGTAGGCGCAACACAGCACGCAGAAATACTTGCCAATATGTGTGGCAACTTTTCACCCGCAATAAAGTTTACTTATTATCAGAGTGGCGGCCATGGCGGGGCCTGGACAAATGCCTACGATACAGGTCATATTACTAAACCAGTTGTGGTTAATGGCGTGGTAACAGGCTTTACCGCCAATCCAAATTTATACGAATGGTTTTTAAGTAATACAAGAGGAACAACCACTACTACCAATACGGCGCCGGTTGCAAACGCCGGCAGTGCGCAAACAGTTACGTTGCCAACCAGCACAATTACTTTATCCGGCACCGGTACAGGTACCAGCGGAGCAACAATTAGTTCGTACGCATGGGTAAAAACCAGCGGCCCGTCACCTGGAAGTATTGGTTCTTCATCCGCTGCAAGCACAACTGTTACCGGTCTTGCACAAGGCAACTATCTATTCACACTTACAGTTACCGATAATCATGGATTGACAAACAGCTCAACTGTAACAATTACTGTAAACGCTGCGGCCAATACAGCTCCTGTTGCAAATGCCGGCAGTGCACAAACTATCATATTACCAACGAATACAGTTAATTTATCAGGAACTGGTACTGGCACAAACGGAGCAACAGTCAGTTCTTACGCATGGGTAAAAACCAGCGGACCATCATCAGGAAGTATTGGTTCTTCATCCGCTGCAAGCACAACTGTTACCGGTCTTGCACAAGGCAGCTATGTATTCACACTTACAGTTACCGATAATCATGGATTAACGAACAGCTCAACTGTAACAATTACCGTAAACGCTGCGGCCAATACTGCACCGGTTGCAATCGCCGGCAGTGCACAAACGGTTATATTACCAACGAATACAGTTAATTTATCAGGGACAGGTACTGGCACAAACGGTGCAACAATCAGTTCGTACGCGTGGGTTAAAACGAGTGGTCCGTCTGCAGGCGCTATCAGTTCTTCAGCAGCCGCAAATACAGCAGTTACTGGCCTTGTGCAAGGCAACTATGTATTCACACTTACCGTTACCGATAATCATGGATTAACAAGTACTGCAAGCGTAACAATAACAGTCAATGCTGCTGTTGTAACCTCTGTAAACAAGACGCCTTCAGCGAACGCAGGCTCCAATCAAACAATAACTTTACCAACCAATTCTGTGACGTTGAATGGATCTGCTTCAAGCGATCCTGATGGAACTATCACAGGTTACTGGTGGACGCAAACAGGCGGACCAGCAGGGTTAGCAATGACCACCAGGAATGCAGTTACCACAACTGTATCAGGTCTGACTGCGGGAACGTATACTTTTGTTTTGCAGGTGACAGATAATGGCGGATTAATTGCATTTTCAAACATCACGGTAATAGTGAACGCAGCTGCTTCTGGTTCTGCTCCTGCTCCGCCGGTTACAACAATCAACCAGGCACCGGTAGCAAATGCCGGAACTGCCCAAACGGTAACTTTGCCAACGAATACAGTGACGTTGAACGGATCAGCCTCGCGGGATGCTGACGGAACAATTACGAATTACTGGTGGACAGTGACATCCGGACCGGCAGGATCCGTAATGGCCAGCAGAAATGCAGCAACTACCGCTGTAACCGGACTCGTTGCAGGCACCTATACATTTGTACTGCAGGTAACAGACAATGGCGGATTACTAGCTTTTTCAAACGTAACAATAACCGTAAACAACGCAACCACTACAACAGGTGGCAGTTTGTTGGGATATATAAAAATATCTGTAGGACCATACCAGGCATGTGATGATGCATCATCTGCTGGCAGAACTGCTGTTTATGGATCCAGTATTGCAAACGGAACTGTTTTATATACCGATGCTGCTAAAAAACAGATATTTAATGGTGGATGGAACTGGTATTCATTTACACCCACCGCCGGCGGTGCAACCTCATATGCTTTTGCAGTGTATCCTTCCGGTGGAGTTCTATTACTTAGAAATTGCGCTACAGGTTCGTATATGAGAGTAGCTGCTGCTGCAACAACAGCCGAAGAAGATATTGCTACACTTAACCGTCTGAAAGATTCAGCAGCAACAGCATCATCGCTTATTAATACTAAAGGAAACAAATTGGCTATGTATCCGAACCCGGTTCATACAACCGCTACTATACAATTAGCAAGTGAAGAGGATGGTACAAAAACCATTAATGTATACAACACAAGTGGCATTCTAAAAGCAAAATATATATGGCAGACCATTAAAGGAAATAATGTATTTACATTGAAAGATATTTCAGGACTTGCCAACGGACTTTATATTATTGAAATCAGGGATAACAATGGTAAACCAGTGGGATCTATTAAGTTTCTTAAAATGTAATTGAGGATTAACAAAACCTAATTTTTTCCCGGATTCTTACGGCCAGCTGGCTGAAAGAATCCGGGATTTTTTTTTGAACTGCTGTATATGTGACACCGGCAACTATTACGGCAAACAAGCACAGTGTCTCTGAAAAATCTTCTTGCGAAGACAACCCGTCTCCATGTAAATGCGTAGTTGCCTGAAACAGCTTCGGCTGTTCCATAACGAAAAAATAAATGAAAAAGAAGGCGCCCGGAACGATTGGTCTTTTATGCCTGTTATGTATTGGCATTATAGCCATCATCGCCTACCGGGAATATTACAGGCCGCATCGTTCCGTAGAAGCAGAAACCGCTATAGTAGTTACTGCAAAGCAGCTTTCGGCAGACTATGAAAAAGATGAGGCTGCTTCCAATAAAAAATATCTTGGCAAAGCCCTGCAGGTAAGCGGTACCGTTAGCGACATGTCTGTTAATCAACAGAAAAAAACGGTCATCTTATTAACCGCGTCAGACATGAGCGGCGTCCAATGCAGCTTCCAGGAAGGAGTGAACGCAATTAAAAAAGGCGACACATTAGTTATAAAAGGCTTTTGCACTGGTTTTTTAACAGATGTAATTATCGATCGTTGCATAATTGTGCGCTAAAAATAATTTACTCATTTAAAAAAATAGATGATGAAAAAGACAGGTATTATCGTTGCAATCATGATATTATTTCAGCATATGCACGCGCAGGATGTGTTTATGACCAGGCATGGCCAGGTTTCTTTTTTTGGTAAAACGCCCATGGAAAATATTGATGCAACCAACAACGAAGTATCAAGTGCGCTAAATATGCAAACAGGAGAAATCGGTTTTGCCATACTAATTAAAAGCTTTCATTTTGAGCGTGCTTTAATGGAAGAACATTTCAATGAAAATTATATGGAGAGCGACAATATACCCAAGGCCAGTTTTAAAGGAAAAATAAATAATATAGTTGCTGTTGCAGTAAGCAAAGATGGTTCTTATGCAGTTATCGCAGACGGAGATTTAACAATACACGGCGTTACAAAAAAGATTAACCTGCCCGGAACAATAGTTGTAAAGGATGGCCAGTTGCAATTGACAGCTAAATTTACAGTGGCACCAAAAGATTACAACATCAAAATACCTGCTCTTGTAGCAGATAAAATTGCTGAGAGCATGGGTGTGTCTGTTGACTGCAGGTACGGGAAGAAATAAAAATAAAATCACGCAAAGACGCGAAGTAAACAAAGAAGCAAAGATTATTCGCGTCTGGT
>JBDUAY010000427.1:0-5033 GCA_040004415.1 Bacteroidota bacterium
ATAACAGAAACATTGTATTTTTCTGCTTCTTTCATTAAGCAATCAATGATCGACTGAGATGAATTGCTGACCGGAAACATTCGCCCGTCCGCTTCAGTTTTCAAAGGAACATTTCTATCATCAAACCATTTAATTGTATCCGTTGTAAAAAACTGGTGAAATGTTTTCTTTACAAAGTTTGCGCCCCGCGGATATTTTTTTATCATCTCTGCAATATCGAAACAGGCATGTGTTACATTGCAGCGTCCGCCCCCGCTTATTCGTACTTTGCTTAATACCTTGCTGCTTTTTTCAAGAATGGTTACCTGTAATGAAGGATGCATACGCGCAGCATTCACCGCGCAAAAAAAACCGGCAGCACCGCCACCAATCACGATCAAACTTTTTTTGGGGAGATCCAAATTGCTATGCATTAAATCCGGTGAGGTAAAAAAAGTAAATACGCCAGCGGCCGTAGGTGCGTGAGAAATAAAATTTAAACGGCCCCTCTATTTGTTTTCTTTCGCCGGTTTCGAGCACGGCCGCATACTTTACCATTCCCTCAGCAAAACCCATCCCTTCATTTATAGCAGTGTTGCCCGTATGCAGATCAAACTGAACTTCACCCATGGCATAGCCCGAATCTTCGAACGCAGTATATGCAGCAAAAACTTTTTTAAATGATGCAATCATTTCTTCTTTCGTAAATGCTTTTCCGTCTGGTTGTATAAACTGATCATCCAGGTACCATTTTGCAGCATCTGTTTTACGCACGAACCAATCGGCCAAAAACTTTATTGTATAATCGGTTATTTCAGCTTCGTGGTCCGGATTAAATTCTTCATAATTGAAATATTTTGTCATGCCCGCTACCTGCATGTCATCTGTTTCATGCTCAAACAATTCTTCTGTTATAAAACGATATTTAAATCGTTCATCCCGTGGCTTTGTAAACTCTACCACAATATTTTTTTGAGCCAGCAATTCGGCCAGGTCATTATAGGCTTCAATAATAGCATCATCATTCAGTTTGGCAGCCTTCTCAACAACCGGGTTCCCCAGCAGGTCTGCAATTTTAACCATTTTTATTTTGGAATACCGGTGTTCGAACGCAAGGATGTTTTTGAGAAATTCATTTTCCAGTTCAGGAGATAAATTTTCATCGCTTTCATATTCTCCGCCAAGCTCAGTTTTTACTTTGATACGTAATATTTCATTTTCTATGCGCAGGTTTTCTGCGGGATCATTGCTAAACTTGTCAGGGTTTTCTGCAGGATGTTGTTCATTATCCATAAGCCACAAAGATTTACTACTAAATGTAAAAAATAAAACCCTCTTGCGGAGGGTTTTTTTCTTATATTATTTACGTGCTTTAACCAGCGTACAAATTGGCATTTCCTTTTTCTGCTTTTTCTATGATGCTGTAATCCGATAAAATATCTGCTTTATTTTTCCTGATACACACATCGTGTTCGAAATGAACAGATGGTTTACGGTCCGTTGTGCGAACCGTCCAGCCATCATCTTCAGTAAATACATCTTTCTTGCCGAGATTTATCATTGGCTCAATAGCCAGCACTATTCCTTCTTTCATTTTGGCGCCGCTACCCCGTTTGCCATAGTTAGGTACCTGCGGATCTTCATGAAGGCTTTTGCCAAGGCCATGACCAACCAGTTCGCGCACTACACCATATCCATGCTTTCTTTCTGTATGTTCCTGAATCGCGTAAGAAATATCCCCAACCCTGTTCCCTTCAACTGCTTTTTCTATTCCTTTGTATAGAGATTCTTTGGTTATCTTAATCAGTTTAGCAACAGCTTCACCAGGAAACCCGATTGCAAAAGTATATGCATGATCACCATGATACCCGTTTTTTACCACGCCGATATCAATCGAAATAATATCGCCATCCTTTAATTCGTATTTAGTAGGAAATCCATGTACTACAACATCATTTACAGAAATGCAGGAATCAAACGGGTAACCATGGTAATTGAGGAAAGAGGGAACAGCATTGTCACTGCGTATTATCTCACCAATTGTTTTATCAATTGATATAGTGGTGATACCGGGTTTCAAAATTCCGGCTACCTGTGCCAGCGTTTTACTTACCAGCAACGCGCTTTGCCGCATCAGCTCTATCTCCGCCTCCGTTTTATAATAAATCATATTCCTGTTTTCAATATAAAAGTAAAAACCTGGCAATATAATAACTGCCAGGTTTTAAATATGTTTAAAGTAATATTAAATGGTTGTAGACTGCAGACTTTGCCTTCCCTGTATTCTGCCACTTTTCATTAAACCATCATATTGTCTCATTAACAATTGCGTTTCTATCTGTTGCAGTGTATCAAGAATTACACCCACCATAATCAACAATGAGGTTCCTCCAAAGAAAGATGCAAGACCCTGTGTAACGCCAAACAACTGTGCAAAGCCTGGTAAAATACCTACTATAGCCAGTAGAATAGCGCCGGGTAATGTTATACGGTCCATTATAGACCCAATATAATCAGCCGTTGGCTGGCCAGGCTTAACACCGGGTATAAAACCATTGTTACGTTTCAAATCGTCTGCTATTTGCTTCGGATTAAAAATTAAAGCTGTGTACAAAAATGTAAACCCAACCACTATAACAGCATAAATAACCATATGCCAAGGGTCTTTCGGATCTGAAAATATTTTTGTAATCCCTCCTTTACTTTCCAGGTTGGTATAAGAAACCAGTGTTGGTAAAAACATAATAGCCTGCGCAAAAATGATAGGCATTACACCTGCTCCGTTTACTTTTAATGGTAAAAATTGCCTTGCACCACCAAATTGCCGGTTGCCAACAATTTGCTTTGCATAGTTAACAGGTATTTTACGCACACCCTGTACCAATACAATCAATCCCATGATGATAGCTATCAGGACGGCTATTTCAATAATATAAATCAATAAACCACCACCGCCACGGTTACTTTTTGCGGCCCACTCCTGGAAAAGACTTTGTGGTAACCTTGCCAGAATACCAATCATGATGATAATGGAAGTACCATTACCTAATCCTTTGTCGGTTATTTTTTCTCCCAGCCACATTACAAACAATGTACCTGCAGTTAAAAGAATGGTTGTTGTTACAGAAAAATAACTGACGAATGCTGGCAGCAAAGCGTCTGCATTGACTGTTTTAACATACGTAACATATGCACTTGCTTGTACAATGGTTACAATTACTGTCAGATACCTTGTCCACTGGTTAATTTTTTTACGGCCGCTGTCTCCTTCTTTCTGTATTTTTTGAAACTGAGGAACCAAGATGGTCATCAATTGCATGAATATAGAAGCGGAAATATAAGGCATGATACCCAATGCGAAAATAGATGCCTGCGAAAAAGCTCCTCCCGCAAAAGCATCAATCAAACCAAGCGCCCCTGTTTTGGCACTTTTCAGGTCAATTTTATTTGGATCAAGACCTGGAAGAACAATGTGCGAACCAAAGCGATAAATCAGAAGAAATGATAAGGTAACTATAATTTTACTCTTCAGCTCTGCTATGCTCCAGATATTTTTGAGTGTTTCTATTAGTTTCTTCACAGATAGCTAAATTTAAAAATGAGCCGTACAAAAAAGACGCATTATAAAAATGCGTCACACAAGTTACTAAAATTACTTAACAATCTCGAGCGTAGAACCAGATGCTTCAATTGCAGCTTTCGCTTTTGCGCTGATAGCATTTACTTTAAAACTGAGTTTGGCTTTTAGCTCACCATTGCCTAATATCTTAACGCTGTCGGTCTGGTTAATAAGGCCATTTATATACAGGTTTTCCAAAGAAAATTCTGTAAATCCGTATTTCTCAACCAGCTGATCAATCTGACCCAGGTTAAACACTTTAAATTCAATACGGTCATTGTTTTTAAACCCACGTTTTGGTATACGACGCTGAATAGGCATCTGACCACCTTCATGTGCAAATTTGCTGGAATAGCCGGCACGGCTCTGTCCACCTTTATTACCTTTTGTTGAAGTACCACCTTTACCAGATGCTTCACCACGGCCGATTCTTTTTCTTTTGTGCGTTGCGCCTTTTGCGGGCCTTAATTCATGCAGTTTCATTGTTGTAATTTTTACTTAACGGGGTTATTTCCCCTCGCGTTATAAAATATTCCGAATGTGAAAATGATGCCTGTGAAACTTGAGACGCTTAATCAGCACATTTCCATATTAACTTATTTACACATTAGTTATGCCAGTTCTTCTACTGTTACAAGATGGTTTACTTTACGAACCATACCTAATATCTGTACACTCGCTTCTACTTCTTTGGTAGAATTAAGTTTTCCCAGGCCCAGCGCTTTAAGCGTTAATTTTTGACGCTCTGGCCTGTCGATAGGGCTTTTTACCAATGTTATTTTAATCTTTTTCATGCTTAAGAAGGTTAAAGGCAGAAGGCCCGGGGTGTAAGATGTTATACCTTACCCGCTTGCCTTACACCATAATTTATCCGTTAAAAACTTTCTTCAAAGAGAGATTTCTTGTTCTTGAAATGGTAATAGGCTCACGTAACATTGCAAGGGCTTTAAAAGTAGCTTTTACCACGTTATGCGGGTTAGCAGAACCTAAAGATTTAGCCAATACGTCTGTAATACCTGCGCTTTCTAATACTGCGCGCATAGAACCTCCGGCAATTACACCAGTACCATGTGCCGCTGGTTTTATCAAAACCTTTGCCGCACCTTCTTTTGCAAGCTGATCATGAGGGATGGTTCCTTTCATAACCGGCACCTTGATCAAATTTTTCTTAGCGTCTTCTATGCCTTTAGTAATAGCTTCCTGAACTTCTTTCGCTTTACCAAGACCATGACCCACTACACCAGCCCCATTGCCAACAATTACCAATGCAGAAAAACTAAAAGCGCGTCCACCTTTTGTCGTTTTTACAACACGGTTAATGGAAACAACTTTCTCTTTCAGTTCCAGGTCACCTGCTTTAACTTTGTTTAAAATTACGTTTGACATTATTTCAAGTTAAAATTTGAATTAGAATTTAAGTCCGCCTTCTCTTGCG
>JBDUAY010000076.1:0-17049 GCA_040004415.1 Bacteroidota bacterium
AAAACAGTGCGCGCAAAGATCAGCAGGGCACCTGGATTACAGACGAAGTAAAAGCTGCCTATATTCATTTGCATGCGCTTGGATATGCACATAGCGGAGAAGCGTGGCTTAACGGAGAACTGGTAGGGGGGTGCTATGGCATACGCATGGGACATGTTTTTTTTGGCGAAAGTATGTTCAGCAAAGCAGACAACGCAAGCAAGTTTGCGTTTATCAACTATGCGCGGGTTCTTCAGCAGGAAAGCGTAGAATTGATCGATTGCCAGGTGTACACGGCGCACCTGGAAAGTTTGGGTGCCCGTATGATTGACCGTGATAAATTTATTGGTATGCTGCAAACTTTAATTGTCTGAAGTCAATAAAATTCCGAATGCACAATTGTTTATAACTTCTTTATTTTTGAAATAAAACAATTAAGTAGATTTAGCAACTCAAAAAAATTAAACCCGGTTTCTTAACCCTTATTTCTTTCCTATGGCCAAAAATTATCTTTTTTATGTAATCTCTTTTCCTGTTTTTATTGTGGGCGTTGTATTTATTCTTATGCTGTTACCTTTTACTTACAGGTATTGGAAAAATCACTACTCACACAAGATTTTTGATTAATCAAAAATCAAATTAATACTTACCTCTTTTTCCATGTTTCCATTGTACATTTCCCCACTATACTCCTGTTTTTGTAAGTTGATTATTTATTGTTCTCCAGATACCCAGCGGGTTTTCATTTTTCAATTCATCCGGCAATAAATTGTTCGCCCAGTTTTGAAATGCAACCGGCCTGGCGAATCTTTTTATTCCATCTGCCCCAACAGAGGTAAAACGTGCATCCGTTGTAGCCGGGTATGGGCCGCCATGCTGCATACTTAAACAAACTTCAACACCGGTAGGAACGCTGTTTAAAATAAACCTTCCACAGATATTTTTTACTTCTTCCACCAACTCTTCATTGTTAATAATATCATCATCTGTCGCCATTAATGTTGCTGTTAACTGGCCCTCCAGATGTTTTACCACGTCAATCAATTCATGCATATCAGCACAGCGAATCACCAATGAATATGGACCAAATACCTCCTGGTGTAATACCGGGTTATTCAAAAAAGCCTTTCCCATCGCGGAGGCAATCGTAGGCGCACCTTCATTTTCTTTAACGGCTGTTGCAGATTCAGCAACCATGGCTACATCTGCCTGCCATAATGCGTTTGCTCTCTTTTCTTCGTACGCCTTTGCAATACCGGGATGCAGCATTTTACCCGGTGCTATTTGCTGTATTTCTTTTCCCAGTGCAGAAATAAATTGTTGTAAGGAATCGCTTTCAATGCCTATTATTAATCCGGGATTTGTACAAAACTGACCAACACCCAACGTAATAGAACCTGCATACATTTTTGCTATTTCTGCGGCGGAAAGGGCTAACTTTTCCGGCATTAAAAATACGGGGTTGATGCTGCCCATTTCAGCAAAAACAGGAATGGGTTCCTTACGTTGGTTCCCCCATTCAAATAATTGTTTACCCCCGGAAGTTGAGCCAGTAAAACCAACTGCTTTTGTATGCGGATGGGTAACCAATGCTTTACCCACTTCAAACCCACTGCCATGCACATGCGCAAATATTCCATCCGGCATATTGCAGGAAGCAGCGGCTTTTAAAATAGCACCCGCTACCATCTCAGATGTTTGTGCATGTGCGGGATGTGCTTTTACAATTACCGGGCAACCAGCCGCAAACGCACACGCAGTATCCCCGCCGGCTGTAGAATACGCAAATGGAAAATTACTGGCGCCAAAAACCACCACGGGCCCCAGTGGAACCAGCATTTTACGGATATCGGGTTTGGGTGGCGTTTTATCGGGTATCGCCGTATCAATTCTTGTTTCCAGCCACTCCCCTTTTTCACACGCGTCTGCGTAGTTATTTAGTTGAAAGATAGTACGCGCGCGTTCTCCGCGCAGCCGTGCTTCGGGAAGATTGGTTTCCTGCATGGCCGTAGTAATAAGTAAATCACCGGTGTTTTCCATTTCAACCGCGATGGCACGCATAAAAGATGCCCTTTGTTTTAAAGACAATTTTCTATATTGATGAAAAGCCTGCCAGGATTGCTGCATTACTTTATCGATGTCTGCCACTGAAGCGTCTGTAAACATGGTCTGTTTTTAAAGTTGAGGATTTAACAAAATACAAGCTATTATTTCTCTTTTTTATGCCTGGTTAACCGACGTTAAAATTACGTAATTAAAAAAAATATCGCACGATATAATTCATTGAAAGTGTCGCAACAGGGTAATTCAGCTCTGCACAATAGTCATTATTTGTCCTTTGCAAAAAAAAGCGACTGAATTCTTGGATCAAAGGTTAGTAGGCCTGCATATGATCGCTATAAAATTACCACATGCGGTGGCTCGCCCTGAAATAAAATGTGTTCATGGAATATCTCCATACTGGTTAGGCTGATGCAGGCCATTAAACAAACCAATTATAACTCCCTGTATAATATTAAAACCTTTGCGGCGGAGGTTTTTTACATATTTCCCTGCTTCATCTTTTTTAGTCTTTGAAAAATCTCCCAAACACTATTGGCCAGCCAAAAGAAAGGCGTACTATCTGTGAATTGCAAATAATGACCGCTTTCAATGAACCCTGTTGCCAGTTGGATTGTGCAACAATGACCAATGATAAAAAAATACTCAGCCCGCATATAACTATCTTACTTGTCATGGTATTGTTTATTTAATACAAGATAATGCAAACTTTAAATTTTGCGGTGCACCTGCTATGAGCTGCCTTCAATTCCCCAATTCAGCAAAGGCACAGCTTTTGTTTATCAGGTTAAATATATTATATCAATAAATGCTTTTTATGAAAACGCTTTCATTGCTTTTTTTTGTTTTTTGTATAATACACACATCTGTTTTAGGGCAAAAAAAAGACACTTTGCCGGCACCATTCGCTACCAAATCTTCTATGAATTTCAGCAATGTGGTAGGTTGGGAGAAAGATGAAAAACCAGTAGCGCCTGCCGGTTTTACAGTTACGCTATACGCAGATGGTTTTGACAACCCGAGATGGCTGTATCAAACGCCGAATGGAGATGTTTTGGTGGCGGAAACCAACGGAGAACATAGCCTCATACAAAAAATTGCGGCTCCGCTTGTTGGCGCGAATAAATCTAATAACCTGCATAAAAGTGCCAACCGCATTACCATTTTGCGCGACGCGGATCATGATGGTGTTCCTGAAATAAAACAAACATTTATAACTGAAAATCTTGACGCCCCCTTTGGTATGCTGGTACTGGGGAACTACCTGTACGTTGCCAATCAAAATGAATTATTACGCTTTCCATATCAGCCTGGTGATCTAACCATGACAGCCAGGCCGGATAGAATTATTCAGCTGCCTGCGGGCGATGTAAACCGCCACTGGACACGGAACATTATTACCAACCGTGACAGCACCAAAATTTACATTGGTGTTGGGTCTGGCGATAATGCAGGTGAAAAGGGACTCGCCAATGAAATCAACAGGGCGTGTATACTTGAAATAAAACCAGATGGTACGGCATTGCGGGTGTACGCGAGTGGTATAAGAAATCCCGTTGGCATGGGTTGGGCGCCCGGCACCAATGTACTGTTTGCGGCTGTAAATGAAAGAGATGAGCTGGGAGATGAATTGGTGCCCGATTATCTTACCAGTGTTAAAGAAAATGGTTTTTACGGATGGCCATATTCTTATTATGGACATCATGTGGATCCGCGTGTAAAAGAAAAGCGCCCCGACCTGGTAAAAAAAGCTATCGTACCGGATGTGCAACTGGGCTCTCATACTGCATCACTCGGACTGGCATTTTATACGGGCACTACCTTTCCTGAAAAATTTCAAAATGGGGCATTTATTGCACAGCATGGTTCCTGGAACAGATCTGTACTGGCAGGATATAAAGTTGTCTTTGTTCCTTTTAAAAACGGCAAACCAGCCGGGCCAGCAGAAGATTTTCTTACCGGCTTTATAAAAGATCTGGCACATGAAAAAGTGCATGGCCGCCCTGTTTGCGTTTTGATGCTGGCCGATGGATCTTTACTGGTAACAGATGATACCAGTAATACAATATGGCGCGTGTCGTACAATAAATAGGGCGATATAATTAGGGGATTAGGAATGGGCTATTTCAAATATTCAGCTAAATAATCTATATACAAGGCCGTAGCGTAATAACTGCGGCTTCTGGTATGTACATTTTGCAATTGATTTCTTACTTTTATAGCCACAAAGAATGCGTATAAAAGGATGTTATGAAAAGAAATATCAAAATATTATTGTTCTGTATAATCTCCATTGTATTCATCAGTTGTGATCATGTAACGAAAGAACTTGCGAAAGAACATTTAAAAGATAAAGCCGCAATGTCTTTTTACCATGATACATTCCGGCTCGACTATGTTGAGAATACCGGGGCTTTTTTAAGTTTTGGAGACAACTGGTCGCCCGCCGCCAGTTTTTGGCTCATGAATGTTCTGCCATTATTGTTTTTGATTGGCTTGTTTGTATATGCGATCAGGAAAACCGCCACCAGCACCTTACTGCATATACTTCCATTCCTGTTAATCTGCTCTGGTGGTTTAGGGAACATTCTCGACAGGATGATGTACAACCGGCATGTAACTGACTTTATGAATATTGGTTTCAATAGTATCCGCACGGGTATTTTTAATTTTGCAGATGTATATGTGAGTGCTGGCGCCATTATGTTGCTGGTATTGCATTGGAGAAATCATACCACAACAACCCCGGAGTTGGAAAAGGTGTAAAAAGTTTTTTTACGCTTATCCCAGTCTTGCGCCAGGCTACAATTCAACGAGCCCGGAACGCCGCCTGTACTATCCCCACCAAATATTCTGCGTATCTGCGACCTGCCATTTTTCATAATGCATGAAAATATCTATCTCTTTTTATCTAAATCACCTATTTTATTTTTATCTTAAGGATCAAATGTTTGGCAACCTGTATTGAAGGGGGTTAATTTTGGGTCCTGTTCTTTCACTCCGTGTCCTTTTCAGGCTCACCTCCCTGCAGCGCCGTTAAACATACCTGGCACAATCACCTAACAACCCAACAACCAACATCTATGCAGCTATCCATCCAATCATTGTCAAAAGTCTATCCAAACGGCGTGCACGCACTGCGTGACATCAGCCTGACTATTCCGAAAGGTATGTTTGGTTTACTCGGCCCAAACGGTGCCGGTAAATCGTCATTAATGCGAACAATTGCTACGTTGCAGGAAGCGGACAGTGGTAGTATTTTTTTAGATGACCTGGATGTACTGAAAGAAAAAGAAGCCGTCAGAAAGATTTTGGGTTACCTGCCACAGGAGTTTGGTGTCTATCCAAAAATAAGTGCCGAACAAATGCTGGATCATATTGCACAATTAAAAGGTCTGCAAAACCGCAGCCAGCGCAAAGAAGTTGTATTGGCATTATTAAACCGTGTGAATCTTTTTGCAGAACGAAAAAGAAACCTCGGCACATTTTCCGGTGGTATGAAACAACGTTTTGGTATTGCACAAGCACTGATGGGCAACCCGAGTCTTATCATTGTTGATGAACCTACGGCCGGACTAGACCCTACTGAACGAAATCGTTTTTATAATTTATTAAGTGAGCTTGGCGAAAACACCATCGTTATTTTATCAACGCATATTGTTGAAGATGTACGCACGCTGTGCAGTGATTTTGCCATTATCTGCAAGGGAGAATTATTACTAACGGGCAAGCCCGATGAAGCCGTAAAAACCATCGACGGCAATATTTACAGTAAAACAATACAGAAAGCCGATATCGTTGAATACCGGAATAAATACCAGGTCATTTCAGAACAGATGAAAGGCGGCCAATTGTCATTGCGCATTTTTAGTGAAGATTCTCCGGGAGACGATTTTGTACAGGTAGCGCCCATACTAGAGGACGTTTACTTTTATCATATCTCTTCAGTAACGGATGTAACAACACTGTAGATCACCTTCAATCATTAATCTATGTTCTGGCAAATCTTCTCGTTCGAATTAAAATACCGCAGTAAACGACCTGCAACTTATATATACTTCTTTGTATTTTTCTTATTAGGATTTTTCATGACAAGTAACGGCTGGACGCCTGCATCCGAAAAAGTATACCACAATGCGCCGTGGACGCTGGCCTCCGCAAATGTTTTGTTCAGTATGGTAATGATGCTGATTTGTTCCGCATTTATGGGTGTTCCTTTATACCGGGATATTGAACATCAAACCCGTAATTATTTGTTTGCATACCCAATTACAAAGGCAGCTTATTTCTGGGGCCGTTTTATAGGTTCTTTTGTTTTTGTTTTACTGGTAGGCGTTGGTTTTAACCTCGGCGCACTCGCAGGCACCGCGGTAGGACCATTCTTTGGTTGGGTGCCTGCAGAAAGAATAGGACCCAATCACCTATGGTATTATTTTCAACCTTATTTTATTTTTTCCATTATCAATTTGTTTCTTTCTTCTTCTATTTTCTTTGCGCTGGTTGCGTGGACAAGAAATGTGAAAGTAATTTATTCAGCCAGCATACTTCTGCTCATTGGTTACTTTTTATCGAATTTCCTGGTTCGCGATATCGAGCACCACGACCTGGTTAAATTGCTTGATCCGTTTGCTGTAAATACCTATAGCCTCGAAACACGTTTTTATACGCCGGCCGAAAAGAATACGCTGCTGGTACCATTATCAAAACCCATCATTTTAAACAGGCTGATATGGTTATCGGTAAGTATTATTATCACACTCATCGCATATTTTAGATTCAGTTTCACGCGTTTTCTACAACCGGAGAAATCAGCACGCATCAAAGCGTCTGAGAAAGATCAAATGGCACCCGCTGCTATTCCAAAAAATATTGATATTGACTTTGGTGGAAAATACAACCGGCGCATTTGGTGGAATTTGAGTAAAATAGAATTCCTGAATGTTATAAAAGATAATTATTTCAAAGCGATACTGCTGGGCGGCATCATTTTTCTTATTCTCGATTTTTGGATAGGCGATACTATTTACAGTGTACCCAACAGGCCACTGACAATTTTCCTGATGGATTATAAAAGCTATGATTATACCATTTTTATTTTTATCATTCTTTTATTTTATACAGGTGAAACGGTGCACCGCGAAAAAACAACCCGGTTCAATGTCATCAACGATGCCATGCCGGTTTCAAATAGTGTTTTCTATTTATCGAAGATTTGTGGCATCATCGGCGTAGCAGTTGTCTTGTGTTTGGTACCCATGGTTGTTGGTGTAATGGTACAAACATTAAAAGGGTACACGCACTATGAATTCGGGATTTATTGTAAGGAAATGCTCCTGCTTACATTACCTGGTTTTATAGAAATGATATTCTTATCTTTTGCCGTACATACATTGGTAGAAAATAAATTTGCAGGACATGGAATTACACTTATTATATGGATAGTCATGTACCTGATGCGCAATATTGCGTTCATGAACTACAACCTCTTTTTTTATTTTTACACCCCCGATTACCGCTGGAGTGATATGAATGGGCTCGGCCATTTTGCAGCGCCGCAATTCTGGTTTAATTTTTACTGGCTGCTGTGTGGTTCAATGCTGGTAGCTATGGCGTTCCTGTTTTATCAGCGTGGTGTTGTTGGTTCATTCCAGGAAAAATGGCGTGTTGCCAGGCAACGTTCCAAAGCCGGAAACCGTTGGCTGATTATGCTCTTTCTTTTTGGATGGCTCGCAAGCGGCGCCTATATTTATTACAATGTCAGTTACCTGAATACATATCTCAGTACGAAAGATGGCGAGGCCCGCCAGGCATTGTATGAGAAAACGCTGAAGAAATATGAAAATATTCCGCAGCCCAAAGTCACCAGCATCGCAATGAACGCTGATATTTTTCCGGATGAAAGAAAAGTAACCATCTACGCAAAAATTACAGTAAAAAATAAATCGGGCAGTCCGATCGATTCTATTCATCTTTCTGCGGAACAAAATATAAAATACAGGTTACTATACAACGGGCAGGCAATTTCGTATAGAAATCCATTGTTATTTCCACAGTCAGGCTTTACATTGTTTAAAAATGGCATGGATACAGCTAATTACCGGATTTATAAATTACCCCAAACCATGCAACCAGGCGACAGCGCCGTTATGGAAGTGTATTCTGAAATCAGTAATCATGGATTTGTAAATAATGGGTTGAGCCGCGAGATTTTACACAACGGAACTTTTTACAGTGGCGGGTTGCCCTCTTTTGGTTATGACCAGGGCAGGGAACTGGAAAGCGATGAGAAAAGAAAAAAGAAAGATTTACCTGTAAAAAAAGATGAGCTGCCTGAATACAATGATGCACGGGCTGTTAATACGCTTTTGTTTAATCATGATGCAGACCTGATCCACTTTGAAGCAACTGTCAGCACTACGCCCGACCAGGTGGCCATTGCCCCGGGATATTTACAAAAGAGCTGGACAGCAAATGGTCGCCGGTATTTCTATTATATCCAGGATACACCGATACAATGCTTTTTTAATATTGTATCTGCACGCTATGATGAAATAAAGGATTCTGTTACGCTCGATGACGGCAAACTGGTGACAACAGAAATATTCTACGACCAAAAACATCCATTTAATATCAACCGGTTTAACGAAGCATTTAAAGATGGGTTGTTATATTTTTCAAAATCATATGGAGATTTTCAGTTCAGGCAAATGCGGCTGCTGGAATTTCCACGCTATGCCGGCTTTGCGCAAAGTTTCCCCAATACGGTCCCATATTCTGAAAGCTTTGGCTGGGTGGCCGATTTCAGCAACCCGAATGATTTTGACTATGGATATTTTGTAACCGCACATGAACTCGCACATCAGTGGTGGGGCCACCAGGTAACGCCGAATTATACGCGCGGTTCGAACCTGATTTCAGAAGCATTGGCAGAATATACCGCGCTCATTCTTACCGAAAGAAAATACGGTAAGGATAATATGAAACGCTTCCTTAAACAGGAGCTGGATAATTACCTGAGCGGCCGGGCCAATGAAGCAAAAAAGGAAAATACTTTTATCAATTGCAACAGGGCATACGAATGGTATTATAAAGGCAGCCTTATCTTGTATGGGTTGCGTGATCTGATTGGCGATACGGCGGTGAATAGCGCGCTGCACGAATTCCGCGATAGTTTTGCGTTAAGAGAAAATCCACCTTTTCCTGGCAGTCATGATTTATATGCAGCATTTAAAAAACATACGCCAGATTCTCTTCAATACTATTTGTCCGATACCTGGGAAAAGATAACGCTGTACGAGAATAAAATGATCAGGGCTACATCAAAACCGGCGGGTAAAGGCGAATACGATATCACGATGCAATTCAGCACAAGAAAAATGTATGCAGACAGCAGCGGTAAAGAATCTCCAGCAGCTATGAACGACTATATTGATATTGGTGTTTTTGCAGCGGAGACAACGGATAAAAATGGAAAGCGCCAGACCAATCCATTATATCTGAAAAAGCATAAGCTGCAACCTGGCATACAAAGCATTACCGTACATGTAAAAGGTGTACCGGTCAAAGCAGGGATTGATCCGTATAATAAATTGATAGACCGTATACCAGATGACAATACATCGGATCTGGAAGAGTAAAACCAGGAAACCTGGTTTGGTAATCTTACTAATCAAAAGCATTGGGTATTTGTCTCCTGCATTCTTTGCAAGGTGGCCGGGCGGGTGGGACAAGAGAATTGCCCGAAAGAAATTTCAATAGCTCCTGGTCGGTATCCTGATACAACCGTTCGGAAGATTATGTTTGCCCATAAAAAACATCTTGTAATGTATGGTTTGCCAATTAAATATCTTGTAATGTTTTGCTGTAACCAATTGGATAATGCTCCGGAGGAGCATCCTGTTTATAGTAATCTTGGACATAATACAAATAGCTCCAGCGTCCCCGGCATTATCCCGGGACTGTTCATTACAGGGGGCTCCGCTGAGCCGGATGCTTGTAATTTAATTCTTCTATAAACAGGGCGTCCCGCTGGGACGAATGCAATCTTATTTCTTGATATAATCAAAAAGCCTGATCTGCATTTTGTACATGCAGATCAGGCAAGCAGAATCGAATTTTAAAACAATTTGCAAAACAGAAAAGGTATGCTGAAAGGCGGATTAAAATATTTTATTTACTGCACTGGTTTCGGACAATCGGTTCTACCATTATCAGTTCCATGAAAGCCCCTTCTTTTGCCGATACCAATGCTGATGGTTACCCCTGAAAAATAATACCAGTCTTTAAATTTGGGACCGCCCCGGATAGTGCCGTCTGCAGGATAAGATGTGCCGTTTTTTAATTCATCACCGCGCCATGCAAGTTCTGTTGCTGTGGTGCCTCTTGCTGCAGCAAGCGCTGTCTGATCCACATAGGTTGTACTAACATCGTCAAGATAATCGGTAAATGTTTTTCTCAACCCAATTTCGTAACTCAATGTAATATTATCTGTAAATCTCCAGCGAACGCCCGCACCAAACGGAATAGCGAATTGTGTAAGATTGTATTCTTTCCGGTTTGGATATGCAGCAAGTCCCTCTCCTTCCGTGCTAAGCGGTCTTAAATATGTTTTGTTGCCCAGACTATCATTTGTATATGGATTGAAATGAAATACAGCAACGCCTCCAAATACATACGGTGATAATTTGTGATAGTTAAGATTTAAAAAACTATAATCAAGCAGCAGGTTATTTTCAACAATTTTTGTTTTGAAATTTAAATTCCTTGCCCGCAAATCTGCCTGCTTATTATATTTATCATCTGCACCCAGCGAGGCATACGAAAAATTTGCACGCACGGCAAAATGATTGCTGAGATCATAACGGACACCTACCCCTACAGCACCTTTTGCCTGTGCAGTTGTAAATCTTTTTTCTTGTAAGTCTCCCTGGTAATTACTAAATCCTCCAAATAAATCAACATGTAAATTTTGAGCATGAACCAGGGACGGAATAATAAAACATAGCAAAATAATTTTTCGCATAGAAATTTTTTGTGTAATAGAAATGATTAACCACTCTAAAGGATACGATGGATTTTTAAGGAGACGATCTACAGGTAAGATTACGGGGCTGCGATATAAACGGTTGGCAGCAGTGATTTATGCAATGATTGCGCCAAACATTTGTTAAAGGAGAAACGAGCATGCAGCATATTGTTAACGATTAAATGTTAACGTTTTTAACTGATGAGATTTTACTTTTCAATTGCTGATTAAAAGGCTTATGAACAACCCGGTATAGTTGTATAATGGCAGAAATAACAAACACAATACCTACAACTATATTTATTATTCTATGAGTAGCTTGTAATTTATTTAACAACCATCGCCCGGTAAAAATAAAAAGCGCCAGGCCAATTAAAGTACCAATACCAATACCTGCTGTATATATGTTAAAATGCAGTGGGACCGGAGAAAGAATTTTATTGCTGAGCAGATAGGTACTCCAGATAAACCAAAAAGGTATTTGAACCGGATTGATAGCACTCATTGTGAAGCCAAGCCAGAAACGGTTCATTTTATTATTGAGCAGCATATTTTTTTTGGCTGTGCCCCTTTTCGACGCTACCCAAAAACTACTGGCGGCCATCACAATAAATATAAATACAGTGACCCATTCCAATATACAAAACAGTTTTTGGTTGGCCAATATCCAGTCAATACCCTGCAACGACAACCGTACGTATAATATTTCTACCAATGCTACGCCCAATGAAAACTGTATCGCATTTTTTAGGTTTTCGGTAATAGCTATTTGCATTGCCGAAACATTCAGGCTACCCAGGGGAAGTGATCCCAGGAAACTGATAAGCATACCGGTAAAAAAAATAATGAGCAGGCTAAACATAAAACTGTTGCAGCTTTTGTTCAAACAACTTGTTATCTTTCATCATTTGCATTCCTTGTTTTTGCGAAAGATAAGGTATACCTTTTTTATGATTGATGCGGCTGATGCGCCAGAGAATGATCCAGTGCCGGATAATTTCTTTCCATGCAAAAAATAAACTGTGTGTTGGATCATACATGTGTGTTGGTTCAGAACCAGCGCCGTTCAATTCAATAATGGATATATTTTCTCCTTGCCGCAATTCTTCCCACGTATTGTAACGTATATCAAGACGTCCATAATAAAATCCTTCTACCTGCCGGCAGATATCGTCTATCGTTTTGGTAAACACTTCGTCTGCAAGATGCGAATCATCCAGAAACTTAGCACCCCTGGCATGATTGCCGTAAGGAACAAGTTCTTTTATTTCACCCTCAGGTAATACTTCATTCAATGTGTCACTATATAATTTTGTAAGCACCGGCATCTGCAAAATAAAACGCTTGTCTTTTAATAGTAATTCATTCATGGTTGATACCCCATCGCCTGCAACAGCCAATAATTCCTTTCTTACAATACCTGAAACATGACCAACCGCATCGCCGGGATAACGATAGTAAAATACGCCTACCTCATTGGGTTGCGAAACAAATTCCTGAATGAGATAATCCACCGGAGAAATATTTGCATAGCAGATCAGCTCGGCTTCATTGTGCAATTTTTTTACGCCGCGTCCTTGTCCTCCAATATCTGGCTTACCAATTAACGGGTAACGAAAATCAAGTGATTGAAGTTGCACGATTACTTGCTGTGGATTTGTACCATACAAAATATAAATCGTACGCGGATAATAATGTTGTGGAATAATATCATAAATCTTTTTCTTTGATTCCATCAAAAAGCCACCATATTCAATAGATGGATTGGATGCAGAAAAAAAGAAAAATGATCTTGCCCGAACAGACAATAACAACCATACGGGCATTATACAGCCATAAACGGCATTAAACGACCAGTATTCCCAGTTGAATAGCCGGATAAAAAATGGTTTGTGAAGCGTTCGCTGGAACCAGTTCATTATTGTATTGCTGCTGCTTTGGTAAAAATGATTTCTGATGTACCCGTAGTATTATCCAGCAGATCGAGGTAGGTCATAATTGTTTTATTCTCCCCTGTTTCCATTGCCGTAATACTGACCGTAAGCATTTTGCCATCGCGGTTCATCCGGATATTATTATACACGTCCCCGTCACCTGCTGTCAAATGATACTCAATTATTTCATCTGTACAAGGGCCAGGATGCTGCTGCAGCCAATCTTGAAACCATTCTTTTCGCTTTAAAAGAACTGCTTCGTCATACAATGTGACAGACGACCATGTATACGCTTCTGTTTCTTCAAGCCGGGTGATATTTTTTTCTCCGCCGTTCCAGCGGCACTCATATAAATTCTTGTTGTTCCATAATATCACGGTGAAAGGTTCAATACCTGTTAAGTCTGCATCAACGTACGAAAAATACAGATCATCTGAAGCCATCATATCCATGAATATAAGACCGCGGCTCTTCTTATAAGGTGGTTTGTGCTCATGCTTTTCAAATGCCCCATTCATCAATGCTGCGGCGTTGCCATTTTTGCCACAGGCAATCCAGGTACCGCCCGCACCGGCGTCTTTTGGAAACAACAGATCGTAATTTTGAACGGAATATTCTTTTGGTGCAATGGCTTTTGCGCGAATGCTGCTTTCATCGCGGCTATGCGTAAATAAAATTTTATTATGCAGCGGGATAAAAGTTACTGTGCACATACTGCGCGAAACTTAATGGTAGAAGAAGCTACGCCAAATTCGTCAGGTATTTCGATATCCGATACTTCACGAATACCCACTTTTATAAGCGCCATGTGGTGAATAGTATGCTCCAGGTTATAAGCAATCTCACGGTAATAATTGGTATCAAATTGCAGCAATTCATTCGTGCTTTCATCATAAGCAGCTTCCAGTATCAGCTGTTTATTTTCTGTATGTAGTCCACCGTAAATTTGTTTCAACAGGGATACGGCAAAATCTTTGTCCGTTTCAATTTTACTGTCGCGTTTCCTGTTTTCATAATTAATTACACCACCCGCATAACCGTCTTCAAGGCAAATAAACATTTCAATGATATGCCTCACATGCTGCCCGATGGTAGCATTTGATAATGTTTTGCCGGCGTACATATATTGGTCATTATCCAGCAAATTAAGCGATGCTGTTAATTGAATAAATACATTTTGTATGGGTTGCTGTAAACGCATGTATGACATATTTTTGTTTGCAGATACGATGTACGGCGGATACCGGATTCAACCTTGTTATATTGTCAGAAAATATGAAATAACGATAAACTAAATTACTGAAAAAAAATCGCACAGCTTTCCACGGAAACCGATTTTAATAACCCACGAACAGTGGGAAATTTATCATCCGAATGCCTGATACACAGCATGCCTTTACCCGAACCATACTTTGTACTATTTCTTTTTGGTAAATACAGACAATGTTACTGTTACATTATCACCCAGTACCATGCTGTTTCCGCCTACTTTATAATCACGGCGGTTCAGTCCAAAACTTCCTTCAAACAAGACGCCGTCATCTTTAGCCGTTGCCGTAAAATGAAATGAAATATCTTTTGTGGTTCCCTTAATGGTAAGTTTCCCTGAGGCGGTGAAACCATTTCCTTTGCTAACAATTTTTTCTGATTTAAAACTGATTTTCGGATACTTCGTCGCATCAAAATATTCTTCTTTGCGTAAATGGCTATCCCTTGAATCGTTGCCTGTATTTACTTTAGCCGCGTCAACAGTTATATCAAAAGTCGCTTTATCCGGATTTGCCTTATCAAATTCAATATTTCCTTCCAGCCCTTTAAAGCTACCCCCGGTCATGATGCCAAAATTCTTAATAGCAAATTTTACTTCCGACTTATCATCCACCGGCTGGTATTGTTGTGCATGTATACCGCCGATGATGGAAATTGAAGTCAATAATGTAAAGATCCTTTTCATGTAATTATGTTTCTTTAATAAGTTCAAATAATCCGCCAATCTATGTTAAAGAAAAATAATTTCCAACTTATTAAATCTTTAATGATAAACCAGGTTTGCCAAATTTTAATAGCCCAGGCACCTGGTTGCGAAAGATAATGAATAAAATAAAACAGCAACTAAAAGCAATGACCGCCAGTGTAAACAATCCATAATCGCCATCGAACTTTAATCCCAGTTTGGTAACGTGAAAGAATATTGCTCCGGCCATAAGGCCCGTTCCAAGTGCGGCGCCAATGCCGGTTGTTTTTGGGTAAAGAATCAATATGGATGCAATCAGTTCAAATACACCAGTGCCGATGCGTCCCCAGGGCTCCATGCCCAATGCTGTAAACAAGCGAACTGATTGCTCATGACCAGTAAATTTAAAATACAATGTTTGCAACATAATATATGCAGCCACAATCCGCAATATCCAGGTAAAGATCAATTGAATTTTCATGGCCATATATGTTTTATATCATGGTTTGTACCTTGGTCTTTGGTACACTTTATGAACACAGCACAAAAGTAAAACACCAACCGGCGGCGGCCTGTCGCTTACATGACATTTACCAGTTTTTGTAATCTTTTAACGTCTGGAAAGCAGATTTGCTGCCGGTTGTAGGTAAGAACCTTTTCATTTGCCAATTCGTTGATCAACGTAGTTACTGTTTGCCTGCTGGACCCTATCAGGTGTGCAATATCTTCATGCGTGAGGTAGTTAGGCACACAGATTCCTTCGGGTGTTTGATCGCCTATTTTCAATTGCAATAATTGCCATAAAAAATCGAGCAGTCTTGTTTTTACATCTTTATTTAAAAGATTTACCAGGCGGTTTTGAATGTGGCGCAATTTGTTACCAACCTGTTTGGTATACTTCAATGCTATCTCAGGTTTACGGCCCAGTAATTTTTCAAAATCGCTTATATTGAATGCGCATAAACTTACATCCGCCTTATATGCCTGGGCAAATTCACCATTCAGGCTATTTTTTTCAAGTGTAAACTGACCAAACAATTCTCCCTGCTGAATAATTTCTTTAATAATTTCGTTGCCTTGTTCGTCAATGTAACCAATCCGAATGTATCCTTCCTTTATAAAGTAAAGTTTATTGTGGTTAAACGCTTCAAAATAAATATAATCACCTTTTTTTGCCTCAATAAAACGGTGTACAAATTCCAGCTCTTCCAGCTCCTTTTCAGAAATGTGGCGCCACAAATCATAGTTTCGTATCAGCAACATTTTTTTATCGATCGTCATAAAAATTATTTCGGCTTTAAGTTACAACTATAAAGCTAAAAAGTTATTACCGGTATGCAGCATTTGATTTAGATTTACTGAAAATTCATAGTAATGGAAATACCTACAGCAGCGGCGTTATTTGCTAACGGAGAATCACCGGAAATTCTTTTCTGGGTAGGCTGTGCAGGAAGTTTTGACCAGCGTGCGCAAAAGATTACAAAAGCCTTTGCGCTGATACTGGAAAAAACAGGCATCAAATATGCCATTCTGGGTAAAGAGGAAATGTGTACCGGCGATCCGGTTCGCCGCGCTGGTAATGAATTCATGTTCCAGATGATGGCTTACCAGAATATCCAGGTACTTAATAATTATGCTATCAAAAAAATTGTTACTGCCTGTCCGCACTGCTTTAATACGCTAAAAAATGAATACAAAGAATTGGGCGGAGATTATGAAGTGATACATCATACCGTATTCATGCAACAGTTAATTGAAGCCGGGAAAATAGTGTTGAAAGAAGGTGGTTCATTTAAGGGAAAGCGCATAACCTACCACGATAGTTGCTATTTGGGAAGAGCCAATAATATTTATGAAGCACCCCGGAAAGTATTGGAATTACTGGATGCTGAACTGGTTGAAATGAAACGCTGCCGTACAAGAGGCCTTTGCTGCGGTGCAGGCGGTGCGCAAATGTTCAAAGAAGAGGAAAAGGGAACTACCCGTATTAATTTTGAAAGAGCGGAAGAAGCGATTGACACCGGTGCCTCTGTTATTGCTTCTGCCTGCCCGTTTTGCAATACCATGATGACCGATGGTGTAAAGAATAAAGAAAA
>JBDUAY010000077.1:0-16988 GCA_040004415.1 Bacteroidota bacterium
TGATACGGTTGTGCGTAATTGTTTCTTCAGATGCTCCGATGATATTTTTGCTATCTATGGTAACACCGGGTTTTATGACAATACTGTTGCCATTCCAGGATTGGATGTAAAAAATATTTTGATTGAGAATTGTGTTCTCTCTACCAGCATCTCCAACATAATGCGGGTGGGTTGGCCCCGTAAAGTATTTAACAGTAATAATGTGGTGATGCGTAATTGCGATGTCATCCATGCCGGGCAAGGCGGTTGCGTTGTTCCTTTTGCATTGGCTGAATTTTGGGCCGACCCGGACGGCAAAGGTGTGCATAGTAACTACGTTTTTGATGACATAAGAATGGATAATGTTTATTCAATTGCCCAACTCCTGCAATCTAAAAATGGTTCGGGAAGTGTAAAAAATATCCGCTTTAAAAATATTCGGTTGTCTACGCCTCCGGTAGTTCATTCGGCAATAACCGGTGCATGCAGTGAGATTAGTTTCGAGAATATAAAATTTTGTGATCATAGCGTGGAGCATTTATCTTCCCTGGGATTAGATGATAATACACTTAACAGCAAGGTCATTAAAAACAATTCGGCCAGGGCTGACTTTCAATACAATGCCGGCCTATTACAAGTTGGTCAATCTATTACCTTCAATGCCCGGGCATCGGTAAATACTACATCTATTCTTCAATATACGTGGAATTTTGGCGATGGCTTTTCTGCACAGGGAGCCAGGGTAAGCCATGCATTCCAGGATTTGTATGGAACACATATGGACGGCACTGGAAAGTTCCAGGTTAAGCTGACAATAACAGATGAACATGGCCTACAGGATGTAATTGTGCGGCCCGTGATCATTGGTACTGTATTGGAGCCCGCATCCACAATGGATATCAAACAAAATGGACTAAGTTATCGCCAATATTCAGGAGCCAAAGCAACCTGGGCAGAACTTCAACAGACAACGCCAGATAAAACCGGCGTAACCGAAACCATCAAAGAATTAGCACTATCCTGCAAAGCGCCCTATACACTGTGGTTCCATGGCTATCTCGAAGTTCCTGTTTCGGGGGGCTATACGTTTTATATGATGTCACGTGATGGTGCCTACCTGCAAGTGAATGCTGCTGTGTTGCTGGATAGGAATGTAACGCAGCCACAAGTGTGCAATACCGTTGGAAATGTAGTTCAGCAGTACACCAATGTTTCTATTCCCGAAGCAGGCTTGCATAAAATTTCTTTCGGCTATAAGCAAGATCTCGGCAGCGAAACGTTTGCACTTTACTGGCAAGGCCCGTCCACCAAACTTGAGCAAATACCCATGAGTCGATTTTTTAAAATGGATTGACAATAACGGGCAGGCATAGATCATTAGAGGAACACCAGATTGACAAAGAAAATACCCGGCTATCAGCCAAACCATACATGTGCTGTTACAGAAGGGCTACAAAATATTCTAACAAAATGATGCATAAAAAAAGGGCCGTGTTACCGGCCCTGTTGAATTACCATCTGTGGGCGTTGCTTTTCTCAAACTTTCTGCGTTGATATTCGTGCCTGTGTTTTTCAAGACGGCGTTGCTCTTCCATATAACGCATTTGTTTTTCTCTTTCCCATGGACTCATATACGCCTCTCTTTTATCTGAAAAAATCCTGTAGTCATACCCAAGGTTGACCGTCTGCGTAGCGGGCTTTTTTTCATTGAATGAATAATCATTGTCTTTTTTTCCATGATCAAAATTCCGTGATTGTGCGGATGCAAAACCAACGATACCAACTGCAAATAATAATGTAAAAATCTTTTTCATAATTGTAAATTTTAAAAGTGATTCAATCCATATATAAGATGAATATTGAGTTCTTTGGTTTAAATGGAAGACAGGGGCTACGTCGCAGGATTTGTGCCGGTGGTAGCAGAATTTTAAAATACACTGTATAGGTATTTTCACGACGGGTCAATGTAAACTAAAAAAAAAGAATAGGTGTGCGGATCCAAACGATTGATTCCGCCCCCTGGTTAATTGCATCAAAAGACCTGAGAATATTATTGCCCAAATCACCTGACCATTTATTTTTTACCGGGTATTTTTATCCGGCATTCTTTTCGTTGCATTATCTAAAACATGCATGTCATAAAGCAAAGAATATGGTCAACTCCACAAGCAACCATTTGAGTACAACACAAAAAATAGCAAGGGTGCTATTAGGATTGTTTCTTCTTTCCGCAGGTATTGGTCATCTCACATTTGTAAGAGCTGAATTTAAAGCCCAGGTTCCACCATGGTTACCGTTCAATCCCGACCTGGTGGTTGTGCTTTCAGGAATTGTAGAAATACTGCTGGGATCGTCATTGGTTTTTCTAATAAAGAAAAGGGTTGCCGTTGGTTGGATAGTGGCCATCTTTTTTGTCTTGGTTTTTCCGGGTAATATTGCTCAGTTGACAGAACACAGGGATGCTTTCGGTTTAAATAGTGATCTGGCAAGGTGGATGCGGCTGCCGTTTCAGGGCCTGCTGATCTTTGCCGCGTTATGGTCTACCGGTGCGTGGCAGCAATGGAGAAAGAATAGATCCGAACTGAAACTGCACAAATCAAGGTGATAATTTAAACGCAAACAGGCTATCAGCTGTTTGTTACAAAATTTTTACAGGTTGAACGTTGATGAAAAGTTGTCCTCATCATTATAAAAGGATAGCCCTGAAATGTTGCCGACCTGTATCTTTCTATGGATTACATATCACATTAAATAACTCAGCCCCGCTACTGGCAGGGGCTGAATACTAAAAAAACAACCAACAACTAAAATATGTTCAAAGGGACGACTCCATACAGTCTGGTTTTTTCTTCCCGGTTTTCCGGCGGACACTGATCTCAAAACGGGCCTCTTTAAAGATCGAACACTTTATGCATAAATTTTGAAAGCCGTATTAAAATCATATTAGGATTTGGTTGCTTCCCGTTGATATACAGTATTTTATGAAGCCATCCACGTATCGTTACGATCGGCGTTACGTTATTTTACGATAACACTATACCACTATTTTGTTTGCTTAAAATGATACTTTTCTGCAGGAGGCTATTATCTTTATCACGGTTTTTCATAGGATATTGGATTTTAAAACGGGGTGCATTTCTATGCCGCCCTTTTTTTATGCCCGGTTACGCCTCAGATAGAACTGCCTTCAATGTAAAGGGATACTGTTTTCGTTTTTTTGAGTGAATGTACCAGGCGACAAAATGTATGCTAATAAACTGCTGCGGATTGCCGCAATGAAGTATTCCCCTATCATACAATACCATTGTCTATAGCATAACGGATGAGCAGTGCGGTATTTTTAATATGAAGCTTGGTGTATAAATTTTTCCGGTGTGTGTCCACCGTGTCTATACTAATGAACAAACGCTGACTTATTTGAATATTGGTGAGTCCCTCCGCTATCAATTTAACGATCTCAGTTTCTCTCTTTGACAGAACCGGCTGGCGGCTTTTAGACTCAATAGTTGATTTATATATTTTACCGGCTTCAAAACTAAAGTAAACACCTCCTTTGTTAACTGTTTTTATCCCATCAATTAATTCCTGCCGGGTGGCATTTTTCAACAGGTAGCCACTTGCGCCATTCTCCATGGCTTTGTTCATATAGATACCCTGACTATACGTACTTAACATCAGCACCATAATATCATTACTCGATGTTTTTATCAGCCTGCACAATTCAACACCATCCATATCCGGAAGGTTGATATCCATCAGTATCACGTCAGCTCTCTGATGCGCACAATATGCTATACAACCGGCTGCCGTAGCAGATGAGCCGGTGATCATAATGTCTTTTTCATTTTGCAGCAATGCATACAGACCCTCTATAACCACAGTATGATCTTCAACAATAAAGACTGTTATCATGTTATGCCATTAATTCAATGTTGACGGTTGTTCCCTCCCCTGGCTTTGATACAATTTCCACTTTCCCATTAAAATAATTTACCCTGTACTGAATATTTGTTAACCCAATGCCATGTACTTTTTCAGTTGAATGCTGATCAAATCCATTTCCGTCATCTTCCACTGTAATCAATACTTTACCGGCTGTTATACTAAGCTGCACAAGTATTTGGGCAGCCTTTCCATGTACAATTGAATTATTGACAAGTTCCTGTATAATGCGATACACATTTACCCCGGCAATATCTCCCAGTTCCCTATCGTCTCCAAACTGTTCACAAATAATTTTTGTATTACCCGATAACTGCATGGACTCGCAAAAATCAACAACGGCACTTCTCAATCCATATTTCACCAGTGCTTCCGGCATCATGTTGTGTGCTACCTTGCGCAATTCAACAATGGTGCTGTCGAGTTGCTGAAGCGATTTCTCAAATATCGCTCCGCCCATTGCATTCATCACCATATTTTCTTTCATGGTAGAAAAAGACATTCTCACGCCGGAAAGCATACCGCCCAGCCCATCGTGTAAATCCTTTGCCAGCCTGCTTCTTTCTGTTTCTTCGCCTTTTAACATCGCTTCAATTCCGGTTAGCTGTTTTTCTTTCTCAAGCTCAGCAATTTTTTGCTGTTCAATTTTTTGTTTGTTTTTAAAATTGAGATACGATACTAAACTGATTATAAGCAACGCCACGATTGCTATAATAAAGATAGTATTCAGTAAGGATTTCTGCTTTACGGATGCCGATTGTATTTTTTTATCTGTTTCCAGTTGTGCAATCTCCTTTTCTTTTTTTCCGCTTTCATAAATGGCAGCCAAAGTTCCAGCCTGTTTTACATTGGATTCAGCCAGCAAACTATCATTTAACAATGTTGCTTTGTTCAACGCGCGGTATGCCTCAGCAGGATTGCCGGTAATATTATAATAGGCTGCCATTACTTCCAGCGCATTGGCAATGGCTTCTTTGTGATCACTTTGCTTTGCCGCAGCCATGCTCAGATCAACATATTTTTTTGCTTCCGTTACATTTCCCTTTTCCATTTGCAGCCTGGCAAGGTCTGCGCTGGCACTGCCAATATCATCGGCATGTGTTTCCTTCGTGTAATCAAAATATTTGAGCGCCTGTTTCAGCAGGTAAATAGAAGAATCAGTTTTATTTTCCCTTAATGCAATTTGTCCTGCCAGGTGATAATACCCACCGGTTTCCATAGTCTCCACCGTATCTGGCATCAACGATTTTAATTTGTACAGGTAATAACCTGCCTTTTGAAGATTGCCACGGTTAAAATATATACCTGCAATACAGGTGCAGATACCTTCAGCATCAACGGCTGGTTTTGGCCCTTTATCTTCTTCAAAAAAATTTAGTGCCGCTTCATAATATTCCAGCGCCTTATCATCGTTGTGGAGTTTTTTATAAATATCGGCAATACGAAGCGAGATCATTTTTTGTTTGCGCAGATCCGACCCATTGTATGTTTTCAGCGCGCCAAAATAATTATTGAGCGCGGTATAAAAATTTTCCTGGAATTCGTATATCATCCCTTTTTCAAATTGCGCAAAACCTTTTGCAGCACCCATCCATTCATCTGTTGAATTGCCAGCCAGTGCGATGGCAGAATCGAGGTATAAAAATGAACTGTCCTGTTGCTGCGCGCTTTTATAATAACTTCCGCGCCATTCCAGCAAATCTACTTCTGCCCTTTTATATTTTAATGACCGGCTTAGTGCCAGTCCCTCCTGCCACCAGGGCAGCAACTGCTTGCGCTGACTTAAAAAGATGGCACAGTCAAGCAAGTTCATAATTTTATTTGCTCTTCCGGTGTCTTGTGCAGAATGTTTATCAAGTAAATTGATTAGTGAATCTCTCTGCCTTGCGAAAATAGTATTGTAATAATCCATCTGCGCCATCGATGCAGTAGTTGACAACAGCAGCATCACTAAAAAGAACATGATTCGATGTTTACAGTGATACATTACACATAAATTGGTCAGCATAAAGATTGCAATAAATGTATTACCTCCCAAGTTTTTTAATAAAATCACTCTTTTACGGTATGCCTGAAAAAAAGGAAGAATGAATATTCGTACAGGATATTTTATCATAGTCAATTTCCTTTTCAAAACCAGGCACCCGGCTGAACAGCGTTCGGACAGGGATTAAACGGATTAAATTTATTTTTTTGTTCGCGGGACTTCAAGGTAATCCGTGTTTATCCATTTCTCAGTGCGCGGTTTGATTTGCACGTATTTACTACTTCGCAGAAATAAAAACCCATCTGGTCTGCGTCATCCTTGTGCCCATTGAACGGAAGTATTAGCGGATTTTAAAATTATAAACGCGATTAAATCATGAAAAAAATATTTATCTTTTCAGCACTGCTTGTGGAATTTTTTATCGGACAGGCGCAAAATATTGGCATCGGCACAACATCGCCTCATAATTCTGCGGCACTGGATATCAGCAACACTTCGAAGGGGTTATTGATTCCGCGCATGACCATCACCGGTATAATGGCCATTCCTAACCCGGCAAAAGGCCTGATGGTGTATGATTCCGTAAGCAACCAGCTAATGGTAAATACCGGTACTGCGGCTATACCCAACTGGCAGAACATCGTTTCTACGAGTGGGTGGGGACTGCGCGGTAACAGCGGCTTAAATGCATCAACACAGTTTATCGGCAACACCGATAACCAGTCTTTAAAATTCAGGGTAAATAATATTGTTGCGGGAGAAATAAGCCCCGGTGGAAATGTTTTTTGGGGATTGAGGGCAGGGCAGGCAAACACCTCCGGTTACAGCAATGCCGCCTTTGGTACTGATGCGTTGAAGATGAATACCAGCAGGCATAACTTAATTGCTATTGGCGACTCGGCGTTGTATAATACCGGTAGCACAGTAGCAATGGGCAGCTCCGACGGCGTATTCAATGTTGCTATAGGGTCGCATGCCATGTATTCTAATACGGTGGGCTATCATAATATAGCGGTAGGTAACCAGGCGCTCTACTCAAATATATATGGTAGCACAAGTGTTGCCATTGGTGACCAGTCTTTATATTTAAACACCGGGGGCTATGATAATACTGCTATTGGCCATTCAGCGCTTTATTCCAATACAACAGGGGCCGAAAATACCGCCACGGGACTTCAGGCGCTTTATTCCAACACGACAGGTAAGAATAATGTGGCTGCAGGCAATAGCGCACTTTATAGTAATACGTCTGGTGTGAACAACAGTGCCTTCGGATACGTGACGCTTTATGCCAATACCTCGGGCAGTTACAATACAGCTACCGGAAGCCTTGCCCTGCGCTTTAATACCAATGGGAATTACAATACAGCCAATGGTAATTTAGCGATGTATTACAATACTTCAGGTGCAAACAATACCGGCATTGGGTATGAGTCGCTTTATGGAAACATTACCGGGTATAATAATACTGCAAGTGGATATCAGGCGCTGTATAGTAATACAAATGGTTACCAGAATACAGGCATTGGCTACTGGTCGCTTTATTCCAATGTATCCGGCGCTTATAATATTTCAGTAGGATCGTCCGCTTTGGCAAGTAATATTAATGGCAATTATAATACAGCAATAGGAGTCTCTGCTTTGAGCTCGAACACCAATGCTTATTATAATACTGCTATTGGATACGGTGCCGGTGGCAATTATGATTTGGGTTATAACAACACCATACTGGGTGCCAATTGCGATGTGGCCTTCGACGGTGCCTACAATGATATTGCCATTGGGCAGGGCGTTACCTGTACCGATAACAGCCAGGCAAGAATTGGTAATTCTGCTACCTCTTCCATTGGCGGCTATGCAGCCTGGACCAAATTCAGCGATGGCAGGTATAAAAAGAATATAAAAGAAGATGTAAAAGGCCTTGCATTTATAATGAAACTGAGGCCGGTTACCTATAATTTAAATATCACAGCACTCAGTCAACGATTAAATGAAAGTCGCGGTAAAGATATCAACCCCGCCATGCAAAGGGCGATTACTGATAAGGAAAGCGTTACCGAAACAGGTTTTGTGGCCAGGAAGTGGAGCAGGCTGCTGCAGCAACCGGTTACAATTTCAGCGGCGTTGATAAACCAAAAAGCGATGCAGGTTTGTATGGATTACGCTATTCAGACTTCGTTGTGCCATTGGTAAAAGCCATGCAGGAGCAGCAGCAGATGATAACCGAAATGAAAAAAAAAATCGGGAAACTGGAAGAACAGAATAAACTGTTACAGCAACTTCTCATTAAGACAAATTAAAATTTATGAAACAAATTAAAATTCACCTGAGCATTGACAATGCAGGGTTTTTAAACATGTGGTAATACTGGTAAAGTCGCAGAAACACTTTACAGGATGATTGATATTTTTTTTAAAAGCCTCCTGGTTTAAAGCATTGTTTTAAAAATACTGATATGAAAAAAATAGTTGCGTTGCTATTAACAACTGCTATTTATTGTACGTCGTTTTCTCAGGGTGTAGGCATTGGTACAACGTTACCAGATGCTAAATCGATCCTTGACATAAAGTCAACCGATAAAGGCATCCTGTTCCCCAGGCTCACCACTACGCAGCGGGATAATATTATAAATCCACCCAATAGCTTGCATATATTCAATACAGATCAATCCTGCTTAAACTACTACGACTCTGTAAACCATACCTGGAACTGCTATTGCGAAAACTGCCGGACCGTTATCATTAATATTACCAGTAACTATTGCAAGCTGGATTTTTATAATCAGTTTGCCAGGCAGAGCCCTGCCAGTAAGTACGTCATAAACATCGGCGCAGCGGTTACTATTTCTGGCTGTAATCCTGGTGATACGGCTTTTATTTTCAGCAGCATGAATTTTAATGCAACCATTACAATTAACAACTATGGTACAATTGCCGGCGCCGGTGGCCAGGGAGGTAGCGGCACGGTGGAGAATGAATGCAGCGCATTTGCGCTCCCTTTCCAGGCGCAGGCTGGCCTTGCCGGCGGCGCAGCTATATCCACAAAAGCCGGTGTACTGATAAAAATTAATAATTACGGTACGGTTGCCGGGGGCGGAGGTGGTGGCGGTGGCAGCGGCCAGCTATCAGCAGGATATGGCGGCGGGGGCGGAGGTGGTGCGGGAACAATTGGCGGTAGCGGCGGTAACGGTGGTGGTTCGTATCACGCTAACAGTCCTTTCCCGGGATGTACGATTATAACAGGGTTGGCGCAAAGTGGAAGCATCGGTCTTGCCGGCACAGGTGGCCAGGGCGGTGCTGGTACCAGTGGTAGTCCTGCAGGCGGCAATGGCGGCGTAAGGGGCCAAACGGGCCAAAGCGGTACTGGTAACCTGGCAGCAGCCGGCGGTATCGGCGGCAAAGCCATAACAGGTGGATCAGGAAATACAATAACCAATATTGCCAGCGGAAATTACTTTGGTTTAACAGATTAAAAAATAAGTATGAAAAAGGAATTCTATATCATTTTTTCATGGTGTATTATTAGCATGGTTGCTACCGGTCAAAACATTGGCATCGGTACCACTACACCCCATGCTTCTTCTGCACTGGATATTACCAGCACTACAAAGGGCCTGCTCATTCCGCGTATGACCAGCACCGGTATAACGGCCATCCCTAACCCTGCAAAAGGTTTAATGGTGTATGATTCTGTACAAAATATACTGATGGTAAATATGGGCAGGCCGGCAACGCCCAACTGGCAAACCATTGCGGCCAGCAACGGCTGGAGCTTAACAGGTAATAATGGTACCGACACTGCTGTTAATTTTATCGGCACTACAGATGGGCAGCCGCTCATTATTAAAATAAATAATCAGTGGGCGGGTATAATAGATTCCGCCAGCATGAATACAGCTATAGGTTATGGTGCAGGAAAAAATAACAGCAACCCGTCTTTTAATACAGCAACAGGATTCAAAGCGCTCAACGCTTCCGCACTTTATTATAATTTTTATGGATTGGGCAATACAGCCAACGGTGCGTATGCCCTCTATTCCAATAAAGATGGTTCTTATAATACCGCCAACGGTGCATATAGTCTTTATAGTAATCAACAGGGGTTCAATAATACAGCCAACGGTGCGTATTCGCTTTACCTCACAAACGGCGGTAAAAATAATACTGCCAGTGGCTTCAGTGCGCTTTACAATAATTCTTCCGGCAGTGGTAACACTGCCACAGGAATGTTTGCGCTTTATCATAATATTTCAGGGAATATTAACACGGCAAATGGATATGCGGCGCTTTACTTTAACACGGATGGGGCTTATAACACGGGCATTGGGAACGATGCATTGTACAGCAACACCATAGGAACAGGCAACACGGCAACCGGCGCTTTCAGTCTTTACAATAATACTACGGCCTCGTACAATACGGCCGCTGGGTTCTATGCTCTTTTTGCCAATACTACCGGCAATTTCAATGTAGCAGACGGATACACGGCCCAGCAAAATAATACCTATGGTTCTCAGAATACTGCCATTGGCTTTTCAAGTTTACAAAGTACCACGGGCTCAGACGGTAATACTGCATTGGGGTTTAAGGCAGGTACCACTTATGATAACGGTTATTATAATTGTTTTATTGGTTCAGAAACAGATGCTGCGGGCCCTGGTTTTTATAACACTATTGCATTGGGCCACGGCACCATTGTTACAGCCCCCAATATGATGCGGGTAGGCAATGGCGCCACTACTTCAATTGGTGGCCCGGTAGGCTGGTCAACTATTTCCGATGAAAGGGTAAAGAAAAATATACAGCAAAATGTTCCCGGACTTGATTTTATTAATAAGCTAAGGCCTGTCAGTTATAATATTGATTTGACTGCAATGGACCGTATTATACAACCGGCATCACCAAAGAACAACGCCGCAAGAGTAGTTAAAGCAAATGTTCCCCAGCAAATGAGTGATGCACTTAAAGCAAAAGAGCAGATTGTGTATACGGGCTTTATGGCACAGGAGGTGGAGCTGGCTGCCAAAGCAATGCATTATAATTTCAGCGGCGTTGATACACCAAAAAATGACAAGGATTTATACAGTCTGCGATATGCAGATTTTGTTGCGCCGCTCGTAAAGGCAGTGCAGGAGCTTTCAGGCCAAAACGAACAATTAAAAAAAGACAACGAACTGCTGATACAACAAAAGGAAGACATTTTAAAGCGATTAGCTGCAATAGAGAAAAGAATTCAATAATGATTGCAAGAATTTTTATACAATGAAAAATATAACCTTCACAAAAATTTTTACCACTGTTATTTTCATTTTTGTTTTTGATAGCAGACTTTACTGCCAGAACGCAGGTATCGGAACCACCACGCCGGATATATCTGCAGCGGCAGACATATCAGGTACCAATAAAGGATTGCTGATTCCAAGGATGAGTTCATCAGTTATCAATGCTATCAATAACCCCGCGCATGGTTTAATGGTATATGATTCCGTAAAAAACCAACTATTAGTAAATGCGGGCACAGGAGCAGCGCCTGCATGGCAAAATATTACTGCCAGCAAAAGCTGGCAACTGACCGGAAACAGCGGCACCAATCCGGTGACTAATTTTATTGGCACTACCGGCAATCAACCCCTCCTTTTCAGGTTAAATAACCAATGGGCAGGCACTATTGATTCTGTAACAAGTAATACTTTTGCCGGTTTTGGTGCAGGAAAAAATGTTAAAGAGGGTACAGCTAATACAGCTGCAGGTTACCAGTCCTTATATACTAACACTACAGGGTATAATAATACCGCCATTGGCTACAGGTCACTCTATTCAAATATTGCCGGTACAAATAATACCGCAAGCGGATATCTCGCCCTTGATTCTAACAGGGCCTATTCTAACACGGGCAGCGGTTTTGCCGCGTTGAATAAAAATACCACCGGGTTCATTAACACAGCTATTGGTTATTATGCGCTGGCTAATAATATCAACGGTTACAGCAATACCGGCAATGGATCAGGCGCGCTGCAATCCAACACATCAGGAGCCGGTAATACAGCTGACGGCTACCAAACAATCAGCAGTGGAACTTTATTCAATTATTATAATACAGGAAATTATAATACGGCAACCGGAAGTGGGTCCATGGTAAACAATACAACGGGGCAATCTAACACTGCAACAGGCAATAATGCGCTTGGTTCTAATCAAACTGGTCAGTTTAATACCAGCAACGGCTCCGATGCGCTTGGTTTTAATTTAACGGGATCTTATAATACGGTATTCGGTTCGCAAACGCTCAGCAATACGTACAATATTTCTCAAAATACCGCCATTGGCTTTAATGCTTTGCTATCAACCGGCAATGCTGATGGCAACACTGCAATAGGTTTTGATGCAGGTTACGGTTACGCGCAAGGCTATTATAATTGTTTCATTGGTGCATCCAATGATGCCAATGGGCGCGGTTATTATAATACTATTTCTATAGGGCACGGCGCGGTGGTTACTGCCCCCAATATGATGCGGGCAGGCAACGGTGCCACCACTTCAATTGGCGGCCCGGTAGGCTGGTCTACCATTTCTGACAAAAGAATTAAGAAAAACATACGGGAAAATATTCCGGGCCTGAATTTTATTAACAGGTTAAGACCGGTTACCTATAACGTTAGTCTTACGGAAATAGATAACATTTTACAAACCGCCACCGGAAAAAATACAGACAGGAGAATAGTTGAAAAGAACATACCCTCCAAAATGCAACAGGCATTTAAAGACAAAGATCAGATAATTTATTCTGGTTTTATAGCCCAGGATGTGGAAGAAGCAGCGAAGTCTATAGGATTTATTTTTAGTGGAATAGATGCACCTAAAAATAATACTGATTTATATGGATTGCGGTACGATGCATTTGTAGTGCCACTTGTGAAATCCGTGCAGGAACTTTCTGAGCAAAATAAAGATATCAAAAAGGAAATGCGAAAAATACAAACGGATTATACTGACCTATCAGGGCGCTTGAATGCGCTTGAGGAAAAAATCGGGTTATAAATCGAAATACCAGTTATGCAAGTATACAGTTAGGGCAACGCAGGTTTGTATTGACTACGCTATTCAAACTTTATTGGCCATTGGCAAAAGCGATTGATGGAGCGGCAGTAAATGATTGTTGATCTGCAAAAACAAATCAATGAATTGAAAGCTTTATTAAAAAAATAACAATATGGAAACAAAGGTTGCACGGCATTCTGCACAACAGCCAAACTTGCGTATCAAAATTATTGAAGAAGATTTTCAAAGAAATAACAGCTGGGGGCTTTCGACGGCAATAGACCTGCATAACTGCAATCCTGCTTTTATCAGAAACGCAGAGAAGATAAAAGACTTTACGATACAGCTTTGCGATTTGCTTACAGTGCGGCGATTCGGAGAGTGTATTGTTGTAAATTTTGGCGAACACGAAGAAATAGCAGGATTTTCATTGGTGCAATTGATTGAAACTTCATTGATCTCCGGACATTTTGCAAACATGACAAACAACGCTTACATAGATATATTTTCATGCAAATACTATGAGCCAACCATTGCGATCAATTTTTGTAAGACCTTTTTTGAAGCAACAGATTTTCATTCAAATTATATTTTAAGAAAATGACCCTACAGGATAATCTGAAACCCATACGTCCAGAAACACAACAATACGGGAAGGCAGTATTTGCAAAAGACAACATTGAAAAGGTGAAATAATCGCCGTGCCCACAAATTTTTATCTCCTGCAATAAAATTAAAGTATGAGAATTATGCATCTGAATAGCGCAAACAAAAAAAACAAACCGACCATATAAATGACTCAACTACCAAAAATTATAATAAGCAGCATCGTATTGCTGATTGCTACCATTGCCGGCGACTTCTGCATTAAAAAAGCCGCTACACTTAAACAATACTCTGGTTGGCATTTATTATTATTAGGTGGCATGTTAAATTTTGTCTGCGCAATTGGGTGGTTTTGGATTTATCGTTCTCAAAAATTCTTAACCGTGAGTGGAATATTGTCCATTGGTCTTCTTGCTTTTTCTGTTTTGGTTTCCCAATTCATCTTAAAAGAGAAAATAAATAATTGGGAAATAACGGGAATTACACTTGGCTTTATTTCGCTAACCATTCTTTTGAAAAATGGGAATGGATAAACGGGCTATCCAGTTGTTTGGCACAAACGGGCATCAATAAACATTGGCAAAAAAAAACTCAATGAACTTAAACCCATATAAAAGATAATACAATGAAAAAAATATTTCTACTTTCCGCTTTTTCAATTTTCATTTTTCAATGTACATTCTCCCAAAGTGTAGGCATCGGCACCACTGAACCCAAAGCCTCTTTTAATGTAGCTGTAAATAAAACCGTATTGTTTGGCGATGACACTACTACTACATCGCACACAAATAAATTAATTTGGCTGCCCGCTAAAGGTGCTTTAAGAGTGGGAAGGTTATCATCATCTGATACCGTGGGTCTTTATTCAACAGTTTTGGGATATTTTTCAGCAGCTAACGGTGAATATTCAATTGCCGCGGGATTAGGTTCAATAGCAGGCGGTTCAGCTTCCACAGCCCTGGGTGATTATACAGCAGCAAGTGGTGCGGCTTCAACAGCCCTGGGAGTATCAACAACAGCAAGCGGTTTATCTTCCTTAGCAGCTGGATATAGTTCCTACGCCAGCGGTGAATATTCAACAGCCATGGGCTATTTTTCAGCAGCCACCGGTGAATATTCAACAGCCATGGGATATTCAACAACTGCCAGCGGCAATTCTTCAACAGCTATGGGATATAGAACAAATGCCAGTGGCGCATACTCGACGGCCTTGGGATATGGGGCAAATACAAATGGATTTACCAACTCTTTTTGTATAGGGGGTGGGGTGTCTCCCCTTGCCCCGTATATAGTTCAGAATGATGCCAACTTCCAAATGATGATGTATTTTAATAACTATAAATTTTGGAGCAGCACAGTTGGCACAGGCGTGCAGCTTTTAGCCGGGGGCAATGCATGGGTATCCATGTCAGATAAAAATAAAAAAGAAAATTTTCAACTTCTTGATGGCGAAACGGTCCTGAAAAAAATATCCGCCATCCCCTTTTCATCATGGAATTACAAGGGGCAGGATGCTAAAACTTATCGTCACTACGGCATTATGGCGCAGGATTTTTATACCGCATTTGGTAAAGATAAATACGGCATCATTGGCAATGATACTACCGTAAACCCGATTGATATGATCGGTGTAAATATGGCTGCCATTAAAGCATTGGGGCAACGAACAGAAAAAATAGAAGCATTGCAAAATGAAAATATAATATTAAAAAACGAAAATGCATCGGTAAAAAAACAACTGCAGGAATTATCGCTTGCTGTTGCAGAGATGAAAAAACAAATGACCAACCTTGTAAGCAAAAAAAATAATACAGGTGTTTCATTGTTGGCCGCAAATAATAAATAACTAAGCAACTTTTTTTATTATTGATTCACACTTTCCTGTTTTCTCAGAGGCATCTCAATCAAAAGAAGCCGCCGCGTATCTACGCACTTAAATAAACAAGCTTTTATAAACACTAATTTTTACACCATGAAAAAGTTACCATCTGCCTGCTGCCTTGTTGTTTTACTGCTGTTGAATGCAAAGCCCCTGCTGGCACAACTTACCATTACCAGCGGCGCCCAGTTTACGGTATCCGGTAATGCGCAACTAACACTTGCCAATACGGATCTCGTGAATAATGGAAATCTGGTAACAGGCTCCGGCACTATTTCATTTACGGGTAGTTCGCCTTCAGGTATTGGCGGAAACCAGTCCACCCGTTTTTATAATCTGCAGGTAAATAAATCTCCGGGCATCAGCGTGTCGTTACTAAAACCGGTTATCGTTGATCAGCAAATTATTTTCACGTCGGGGTTTTTAGATCTCAATGGTTTTGATGCTAATTTAGGCACCACTGGTTCATTAGGTAACGAACAGGAATCAAGTCATATCATTGGCGCAAATGGCGGCAATGTTATTTTTAATACCGCATTGAATGCACCCTCTTCGGCTAATCCCGGCAATCTTGGCATCATGCTGACATCCACCCAAAATTTTGGAAACACCATTATAAAACGCGGGCAACAATCGCAAACAAACAGCAGCAACAGTGGCAATTCTATTTTGCGCTATTATGATATTACCCCGGCAAATAATACTTCACTCAACGCAACTGTGCGTGTTCAATATTTTGACAGCGAACTGAACGGACTCGATGAAAATTTACTGAATATCTATACACGTGATGATGGCGTTCATTGGATCAGCCAGGGCTTTGACACACGTAATACCAGTACAAACTACGTGGAAAAAACGGGCATCAATTCTTTTTCGCGCCTTACACTTTCTTCCGTAAACAATGCGCTGCCATTGCATTTTTTATCATTTGCTACAAGTTGCAACGGCAACAAAACAATTATATCATGGAAAACTGCACAGGAAATAAACACCAGTCATTTCGAAATTGAAAGCAGTACCGATGGAATTCGCTGGAACAACATTGGTAGCATTCCTTCCACCGGTAATGGCAACACAACCGGCGAAAACAATTATTCGTTTACTGATAACAACCCTCAGCAAAATGGTTATTACCGCGTTGCCAGTTACGATCTGGATGGCCGCGTTCTTTACACGGAACTGCTGCGGAATTCCTGCAATAATGATGAAATGCTTCGGGTATGGCCAAACCCGGTTAGTGACGTGCTATATATCAGCATGCCGTCAGCGCTTAATTCAGGTGCTGCTATCAAACTGTTCGACGGCAAAGGCGCACTCGTACAGCAGCGTGCGGCAAAGCTCGTTCAAGGCAACAACCTGCTATCTATCGCTGTTAAAGGAATGGCCTCCGGACTTTATTACATAACGATCCAGTATGCTGGCGGCCAGCTCCAAACGAAAAAAATCATGAAAGAATAAATGCAGACATGCAGCCTGCAAGCTTGTTAAATTACGTGGCAAACATGCTTCGCATACAATAGCGATACCGCGGAACTTCATTCATCCGGGGTATCGT
>JBDUAY010000428.1:0-4985 GCA_040004415.1 Bacteroidota bacterium
CCACTGCCAAAATAACTTTCTTTTGGCCGGTTGATATGATACATGGAAGCGCCCAAATAGAAATTATTGGTTCCATCAGTTGAACCATTATATAGAACGCCTGCATTAAAATCGAAATAATTGATGTTCACATTTCTGCCATCTACCGGCTCATTGCTCGGTAAGGTCCAGGTGCCATTAAGATCAAGTTCATTTTCAAACTTTAGCTGCGATCCATCTAAACGTTTGGAGGCATAAGTTCCCTGGAAGCCAAAACCCAATTGGTGATAGCCATCTTCATCGAGCCCCTTATGATAGGAAGTGGAAAGAGAAATATAATTGCTGTTGAGAATTCCATTGGCTGTCCGGTCGGTCATGGCCATTAAACCAACGCCCCATACATCATTGGGGTTAATCTTGTTGGTTAACATGGGCGCATCCAAAGAAAGCGTGGAAGTAATAAACGCTTTGCTGATGGCCGGCCATTGGTCACGATAATTACCAGCTGCCCTGAAAACGCCGTCAAACTTACCAGTTAGCGCCGGATTTAAAGTAAGTGGAGAAGAAAAAAACTGTGAGAAATGCGGATCCTGTGCAAGACCTTGCATTTTCACCAGGAGTACTAAACCTGCCAGCAGCGCTATTCTCTTCATTTCAGTAGTTAAAGTCTGTACAAAATACAAACATTTATAAGAGTTGCAAATTTAAAATTACGCTGCTTTAGAATTTATCGGTAGCAAGCGTATTTGTGCAGGCGAAAAATGGTGAAAGGTGGAAGATGTAGGAAAGAACTTACATTAAAAGCCTTACACTTTACACCAGCACCCAGTCTACATTTGAACCTTGGTGCCAAATGCAAGGTCCCCGGCATCACCCAGCCCGGGTACAATATAGCCTTTTGCGGTAAGCTCGTCATCAATTGCTCCGCACCAGACTTTGCAATTTGGCTCACTGCGCAAGACATATTCAATGCCTACGGTACAGGCAATAGCGGCTACGACATGTATTTTAGAAGGATGGCCTTCTTCCCGCAAAAATTGGATGGTCTTTACAAGTGATGAACCAGTAGCCAGCATGGGGTCAGAAACAATCACTACACGGCCCTCCAGTTCAGGACAGGAAACATAATCCAGGCTGATGTCAAAAGTGCCATCTTTATTGTGTTTGCGGTAGGCGGAAATGAATGCGTTATCGGCCTTATCAAAATAGTTTAATAATCCGTTGTGTAGTGGCAGACCTGCCCGCAATATGGTGGCGAGCACCGGCTGCTCCTTTAAGACCTTGCAACTGGAAATGCCAAGTGGTGTCTGAATATCTTTTTCAATAAACGGAAGCTCTTTGCTTATTTCGAAAGCCGCCACTTCCCCGATACGTTCCAGGTTACGGCGGAACCGCATACGGTCGCCCTGAACTTCAGTATTTCTGAGTTCACCCACCCAATCGCTCAATAAGGAATAATGCTGGCTCAGATTTACAACCATGATTCACCGTTTAATTTTTTGAGATACCATCCCGATAAATGTAGAAAATATTTTGTAACCCGCCGGTTATTTTTATACCTGTGAATGGATGATGCTAATTGCTACTTATAAATTATTCTCCTTGTAGTTACAGCTATTATTTTGCGCTGTAATCAGCGATCTTCCAGTAATTTGCCCCGGCAAATCTAATTGCTGCAACCGGAAAACTAAAATCAAATATCGGTATGGTGTACAAGGCTATTGGCTTAATGAGCGGGAGCTCGCTGGACGGGCTGGATATTGCCTATGTTCATTTGCAGGAAACCGCTGGCAAATGGACCTATGAAATACTGCATGCGGATTGCCAGCCATATGACGCTGTGTGGATAGAAAAACTTGGCAACGCCGTTCATTTGCCCGCCGTGGATTACCAGCTGTTGCATACCGCCTATGGTCATTATACCGGCGAAATGGTAAATAAATTTATTGATGAAAACAACCTGCATCACCAGGTGCATCTTGTTGCTGCTCACGGGCATACTACTTTTCATTTGCCTGCACATAAAATGACGGCACAACTGGGCGATGGCGCAGCTATTGCAGCAGTAACGGGCTTGCCCGTAGTGAGCGATTTACGTGCGCTGGATATTGCTTTTGGCGGACAGGGAGCACCCATCGTACCGATCGGAGAAAAACTTCTACTGCCAGAATATAATTGGTTTTTAAACCTTGGCGGTATTGCCAATCTGTCTTTTAACGGTCCTGGAAAATACATTGCTTTTGATGTTTGTGCGGCTAACCGTGTCTTGAATTTACTGATAAAGGAAACAGGTAAAGCCTATGACGATGAAGGCAAGATGGCGGCAACCGGAATTGTACAGGAGGCATTACTGGCGCAATTAAATAAACTGGATTATTATCAGCAATCTTTTCCCAAATCGCTGGCCAATGATTTTGGAACCGGTGTGGTGTATCCGCTTATTCAACAATATAAGCTTTCAGTGCCGGATGCGCTTAGAACGTATGTTGAACACATTGCTGCACAGATTGCGGATGCGGCACGTAAATTACTATCTAACGCAGATGGAGAACCGAAAAATGATAATCAGCAATTATTGATAACAGGCGGCGGTGCGTTAAATATTTTTATGGTTGAAAGAATCAGCGAACAGTTAAAAATACTTTCAATTGAAACGGTCGTGCCAGATAAGCAGCTGGTCAATTATAAAGAAGCGCTGGTAATGGCGCTGATTGGCATTTTACGCTGGCGCGAAGAATACAATGTGTTGTCTTCCGTAACCGGCGCTGCCCGCAATTCTATCAATGGCGCGTTATGGTTGGGCGGGGAAGCGTAAAGCGATCAAAGGGGAATCACCCTTTGATGATCTGAAAATGGAAAGATTACAGAAGAGCGGCTCACCTTAACAGATGGCAAATTTTTTAAAACCCCCTTTCATTATTGCATCAAAACATTCGTTGCCTGTCTTGCGGACAATTGCCAGCTGGTATCGGTTTTGGTCCACACATCGGTGAAGCGGCGGGTAACATTTTTGCCATCATTATCAGTCTTGCTTTTGGGCGAAACAATTTCTGTGCCCATTACAATGGCGATGCCTTTGGTAAACGTCATCCGTTCAATATTTCTTGTAAAAGGAGTATGATCAATACCGCCACTCCTGATAAAACTCTTTATTTGAGCTGCATTTAAAATCATATTGTTAGGATTGCTTACAATATATTCTGCAGACCACAACTGAAACAAGGTTTGAGTATCACTTTTCAAAATAGAACTTCTTTCCAAATCTTCCAGCCGGCTTATTTTCTGGGCAGGTGTTTCTTTAGCCTGGCAAAAAGCACGGGGGCCAATGAAGAATAAGCTTATAAAAAATATTGATTGGATTGTTTTCATGCGTTAATTAGATTTTACAAGTAAATTTAAACAATAATCTAACTAACCGCCATCGTATTTTTTGCTTTTGATTGCCATAAAAAATTACAATGAAAAAAAGAACTTTTATCAAATTATCCTCTACACTCATGACTGCACCATTATTTTCACCATTTCTTACATTGATGCCCGGGGAGAAATTAAAAAACTGGGCGGGTAATATTGAATATAGCACGGATCGGTTATTTCCGGCAGAGTCTGTAGCGCAAGTTGCTGACATTGTTAAAAAATACAGTAAAATTAAAGTGTTGGGTACCCGCCATTGCTTTAATACAATTGCCGACAGTAAAGACAATTTTATTTCGCTGAAGCCAATGAACAAGGTTGTTTCAATTGATACGGTTGCGCACACAGTGACAGTGGAAGCTGGCATCAATTACGGTTTGCTATGTCCTTACCTGGAAGAAAGGGGCTACGCATTGCACAACCTTGCTTCTTTGCCGCATATTTCTGTAGCGGGCGCCTGTACAACGGCAACGCATGGATCTGGTTTAAAGAATGGCAACCTGTCAACGGCCGCCCGCGCCATTGAGTTTGTAACAGCAGATGCAAAAACAGTTACCCTTGACCGTGATAAAGATGGCGAAAAATTTAATGCTGTCCTGGTTGGCCTTGGCGGCGTTGGTGTTATAACAAAAGTTACGCTTGATATTCAGCCAACATACAAAATGCGGCAGGATGTATACGAGCATTTACCCATGGCGCAATTAAAGGATCATTTTGAAGAAATTGAATCCGCCGGTTACAGTGTAAGTCTTTTTACCGATTGGCAGTCTGATACTATCAATGAAGTTTGGATAAAGAGTAAAATAGCTGCAGACAGTCAATTCAATTTTGGCCCTGAATTTTTTGGGGCGAAGGCGGCCACGAAAAATATGCATCCCATTGCGGCGCTTTCAGCAGAAAATTGTACAGCGCAAATGGGCGTACCGGGCGCATGGTACGAAAGACTGCCGCATTTTAAGATGGGCTTTACACCCAGCAGCGGGGTAGAATTGCAGTCTGAATATTTTGTTCCGCGCAAACACGCAGTAGAAGCAATATTCGCAATATCCAAATTGGGCAAGCAAATAGGGCCACAGCTTTTTATTACGGAAATACGTACCATTGATGCTGATAATTACTGGATGAGTCCTTGCTATAAACAACCTTCTGTTACCATACATTTCACCTGGAAGCAGGAATGGCCCGCAGTACAAAAATTATTGCCATTGATAGAAAAAGAACTGGCGCCGTTTAATGCGAAACCGCATTGGGGTAAATTGTTTACGATGTCGCCCGCGCACCTGGCATCACTGTATGAAAAATTACCTGCGTTCAGGAAAATGCTGAAAGAATATGATCCAACAGGCAAATTCAGGAATGATTTTTTGAATAAATATATTTATATGGAGCAAGTGTAGTTTCACCCCCTGTCGCACAGAAGACAGAATTAGACCGGAGATGATAATCAATGCGGGATGGTACAAATTATTATCTCAAATATTATGCATTTGCTGGTCTTTTAATACCTTTCAATAATACAAAACATTTTTTTAGTTAATTAGTCGACTCTCAAAAAGTAGGATTGGTGGAGTTGAAACCACAGTAGTACAAAA
>JBDUAY010000429.1:0-4982 GCA_040004415.1 Bacteroidota bacterium
AACAAAGCTGCTGAAGACAAAAATGGTAATATTTATTTTACGGTAAATTATAGCAGTGAAATATTGGTATGGAAAAATAAAGACCAGCAGTTTGAAACATGGCAAATGAACAATCTTCTTGGCTACAAGGATATGCACTTCGGGCAGATATACAATCATATTATTGACAGCAGGCAAAATCTTTGGGTGATGTACGCACAAACGGGCCTGGTGAAATACAACCTTGAAACAAAAAAAGAAAAACTGTATGAAACTGAAGATGGGTTGCCCTATAATAGTTTTGACAACCTGGTGGCAGATGCGAATGATAATATTTGGTTTCCCACACCCAGAGGCCTGTGCTGCCTGCTGGCTGCTACGGATAAGTTTATAACATTTACTGAAAAAGATGGCTTGCCTTTCACTGATTATTCTGACAGCTATTTATTTTTTGATAAGGATGATTCCAGCCTCTACTTTAGCAACCGGGGTTATTTATACAGCATTAATACATATACCTTATTAAGCCGTAAAAAACAAACAGGTACCAAACTGTTTATAGAAGCTATGCAGGTAAATGCAAAACCATATTATGTTGACAATGAAAAGAACATACAGTTAGCAGCTACTGAAAACAACCTGTTCTTTAGTTTTGAACTGCTGGACCTGGCGCAAAACATCCAGCAAAGACATATTGAATACCTCCTTAAAAGAAATAATGAAAAAGGTGGATGGCAAAAATTGAATGGAACAACTTCCATTGCGTTTACGGCCGTGCAGCCCGGTACCTATACCTTGCAGGCACGCTTGCTGCAAGATGCCACGGGAAAATACATTTTTTGCAGTAATCCTTTTACGTTTTCCATTGCCACACCCTGGAGCAAAAGCTGGTGGTTCCTTACATTAGTATTTGCAACAATATTATTAATAGCCTGGCAATTAATAAAAACCTACTACACGCGGCGTATTGATAAACAACAAGCGATTGTTGATAGGCAATTGGCTTTGGCAAGCGAACGAACCCGGATAGCCACTGACATGCATGATGACCTCGGTGCAGGTCTCAGCCGTATCCGCTATATGAGCACGGGAATGAAAAATGAAATAAAAGATGAAGGGCTGAAAAAAGATTTTGATAAGATCATAACGGGAAGCGATGAACTGGTGGATAAGATGAATGAAATCATCTGGGCGCTGAATAGCAGCGATGAAAAACTGGCAGATGTTCTCTACTACATTCGCAGCCAGTGCAGTGAAATGCTTGATGGTGCTGGAATTGCTTTGCAGGCCATGCTGCCGGAATTCATTCCTGAAAAAATATTAAACAGCGAAGAAAAAAGAAACCTGTTCCTCGTGGTAAAAGAAGCAGTGCATAATATCATCAAACATGCACAGGCTTCCACTGTAAATATTGACATGCAAATCGAAAATAATCTGCACATTACTATTACTGATAATGGCAGAGGTTTTAATGTAAATGAAAGACGGATAAAAGGGAATGGCCTTAGCAATTATCAAAAAAGAATGACTAGTTTAAAGGGAATTGTTGATATTAAATCGGGCAACAACGGAACAACCGTTCATTTTATAATACCACTCTAATAAATCTTAGGGTAGCAAAATTATTTGATGTATTAATTTTATCGGATGATAAGTGTCAGCATTGTTGAAGATTTATCTGAAATAAGGTACAGTTTGGAAAAGCTGATACAAGAGGAACCCGATATGGTGTTGCTTTCATCTTTTTCGAATGCCGAAGAAGCCATTCCTCTTTTGCCTCAGCAGCAACCCGACATCGTGATAATGGATATTAACATGCCCGGCATCAACGGTATTGATTGTATCCGAAAAATCAAAGACGATTGCCCGGGCACGCAATTTATGATATTTACCATTTATGAAAATGATGAAAAAGTATTTGACGCCCTGGCCGCAGGTGCCAGCGGTTACCTGTTAAAGAAAACTTCCGGTGATAAAATTATAGAAGCCATACACGAACTGTATCATGGCGGCAGTCCCATGAGCAGCCAGATAGCCCGTAAAGTAATCAGCTATTTTAAAGAAAAAACAAAGCAAGGACATGTTGACCTTACCAATAAAGAAAACGAAGTGCTGCTACTTTTGTCCAAAGGTTTTTTATATAAAGAGTTAGCCATGCAATTGCACATTACCCTCGGCACGGTGACCCAGCACATACACCATATTTACGAAAAGCTGCACGTAAATAACCGCACTGAAGCTATTAATAAAGCATTTCCAAAGCATTGATTGTTTTAGAATTTTATTTCTGCGCTTTTGGATTTAAGCATCTACACCGGACACCTTACCTAATAAACGTTATATAGTTTCAAAAAAATTTGCCTGTTAATTTTGACATATAAAAATTAAGCTCCGTTATCCCCATTTAAAACCAGCAGGCACATTACTTCCAGCCTTGTAAGTATGTTTCATAATTAGCATCCTTTGGAAATGATATCGAATAAAATAATGTCATGGCTAGTTAAAACGAATATGAGTGCCAACAGGCGATAAACAAAAAACGCCCGTTAAAAAACTTGAATGGTATTTGGTGATATTCCTGACACATCGAATCCTGACTGGTGAGTTTGCACAGAGTAATCCGGACCCGAAAATGACAACCTAAACAAAACCTTTTTATAATCATTAAATAGCATTTTTATGACTGAGTCAAACAATGAAAAAAAGTATTTAAATGGAAAATTTGCTCTCGTCACAGGAAGCTCCAGGGGTATTGGCAGAGGTATCGCCCTTAAGTTGGCTGAAAAGGGCGTAACGGTGGCGGTTAATTATCTAAATGATGAAACAGCTGCGAAAGACACACTATCAAAAATTAAACAATCTGGGTCAGACGGGTTCATTGTTCAGGCAGATGTATCCAACCCTAAAGAAGTGACCCGGATGGTGGGGGAAGTGCGTGAAAAATTTAGCAAGCTTGATATTTTCGTAAGCAATGCACTCGGAAACTTACTGGGATTTATGAGTCCGCCATTGCAGGTAAGTTTGGAACAATGGGAAGAAGCTTACCAGGTTCAGTCCCGTGCCTTTTTGGTATGTGTACAGGAGGTTGCCGGCCTTATAACTGACAATGGTCGCATAGTGGCTACCAGCTACTGGGGCGGTAGTCATGCGGGTGGTTTTCTGCCCTATTTCGCAATGGGTACAAACAAAGCCGCTGTGGAAGCTATGTGCCGTTATTTTGCGGTAGCCCTTGCACCAAGGGGTATCACAGTGAATGCCGTTTGTGCAGGCATAACAGACGATAGCATTGTTAATGCTTTGCCGAAGGAAGCCCAGGATGCTATGTTAGCATGGCTGAAAGAAGGATGGAATCCCATGAAGCGGCCGGGCACGCCTGCCGACATTGGTGGCGCCGTAGCCAGCTTATGTGCTGATGATGCGGGCTGGATTACCGGCCAGACGATTATCGCAGATGGCGGTGCATCATTAATGAATCCCGAAGTGCCGCTTTTCTTTCAATTGCCATGAGGATATGTTGTGTAACCCAATTTAAAAATTAAAATAAAAGAAGATATAAAATGATAAAAGTTAGTGTGTTCTATTCAAATGAGGAAGGTAAAAGTTTTGATATAAATTATTACTGCAACAAGCATATGCCAATGGTCAGGCAAATCCTCGGTGGCTCCTGTATAAATGCGGCAGTTGAGCAAGGAATTGCTGGCGGTACGCCTGGTTCTAAAGCGACCTATATTGCAATGGGTCATTTCTACTTCGACACCGTAGACGACTTTATTTCTTCATTTACGCCTCATTCCAGTACAATTATGGGTGACATTCCAAATTTCACGAACATAACTCCGGTTATGCAGATTAGTGAGGTGAAATTTTGAAAAGCAAATCTTACAAACATTGCTGCAACAACAAGCAGCAAAAAATAATTCTTAAACATTAAACAACAATTAAAAAAAAATTATGGAAAAGAACAACAAAAAATTTATCATTAATTATTTCAATTCATTGGCCACCGGTACCACCCAACAAGGGAAAGATCGGATCTGTTTTCAACCGATGAGGCCCTCATTGGCCATGTAGAATTTTTTGAGATAGCCTTTCCCTGTTATGAAGTTTACATTGATGAGATGACGACCGAAGGAAACCGGGTGATTGTAAAAGCCCGTTCAGAAGGAAAGCATTCAGACGACCTGGGCGGAATAGCTCCTTATGAGTCAAACGGCAATATGTACAAGTAAACACCACCAAGGGGCAGGCTTTTAGCCATGTTACAAGGTGTTCGATAAAAATGATAATTAACAAAATAAGATGAGACAATTTCTAACCTCCGTGCTATGTTACCTGGTAATTTTTTTGGCCGTACCTGCTAACAGGGCTTTTACGCAGGCTTGCCCCGACATAGAAGCTATGACCCCTAAAATACTAACCTTTAACGGGCCAGGTAACCCCTTTCTTAGGGAAGGAACTTATTTTCCCGACCTGCCGGGTTATTGGAACCGCTGGTATAAACTGGATGAAACAACAGGTCAATTAAAAAGCGCAACTTGTATTTATGGTGGAATTATCGGCGATCCCGAATCCCTAGATTTTTATTGCGCCTGTTATTTGGATGGTACTTATTTTCGTAGGGTATCCCCCGCTACATGCCCTGTTAGCGAACCCTGTGGTGATCTATCCCCCATACCACAGTTGCCGATAACTGATAACAACAGTTCCAGCAGTAACTGGTCTGCAAGTTCAACCTGGGTTGGCAATTATCATCCTGATTTTGCAACGGCCCTGGCTATTGCGGTTACAAAATCTTCTCAAATAGATATGGATATTAGCTTTTCCAAGGATCACTGGGTCATATTTACGGGTGGCATAAGTACGATTTCTGCCGGAAGAAAATTGACCTGCAATTCAACGATACAGGTCTATCCTGGCGCCCAATTAGAAAACTTCGGCACTATAAACGGAACAGGACAAGTATTTGGAAATTTTACTAACAGCGGAACAATATCTCCCGGAAA
>JBDUAY010000430.1:0-4978 GCA_040004415.1 Bacteroidota bacterium
TTTTTATAAACACCACTGATTATTTTACCGGCATACCCGCGGTAATCGTGCAGGTCTTCTGTTTGTGGCCGTATCACATATTGAACGGGGAAACGCGCATCCGTTAAATTAATATCATCAGCGACCTCTGTATTCTCCAGAATGTGCAAAAGCGATTCGCCTTCGTACCAAAAAAATTTTTCTGATTTATCAACAATATTGTCGCCGTTCAACGCGCTGATAGGTATGTACGTAATATCTTTTAATCCGAGTGTTTTGGCAACCTCCGCATAATCAATCACAATGTTATTATAAACGTCTTGCGAATAATCTACCAAATCCATTTTATTAACCGCCACAATAACATGCGGAATATTTAGTAAAGAAGCAATGATAGAATGGCGGCGTGTTTGTTCTGCTACACCATTCCTGGCGTCTACTAAAATAATGGCCAAGTCTGCATTGGAAGCGCCGGTAACCATGTTGCGCGTGTATTGTATATGACCTGGCGCATCAGCGATGATAAATTTTCTTTTAGGCGTAGAGAAATATTTATACGCTACATCAATGGTAATGCCCTGTTCACGTTCTGCCCGCAAGCCATCTGTCAGCAATGCCAAATCGATTTCACCTTCGTCCCGGTTTTTGGTTTGCCTTTCAATCGCTTCCAGGTGATCAATCATGATCGATTTGCTATCGTAGAGCAAACGGCCAATCAATGTGCTTTTGCCATCGTCTACGCTGCCTGCTGTTATAAATCTGAGTATATCCATAACTTACACCCCTAGCCCCTGAATGGGAATTTGTATTGTTTATAAATAAAGTATTCGTTCTTTTTGATAATCTTCTATTGAATAGTCAACATTTATTTACGCAAGGTTTCTCTCCTTTTTTGGGGTGGGGGCACCTTGCTAGAAATATCCGTTCTTCTTCCTATCTTCCATCGCCGCTTCACTTACCCGGTCATCTATTCTTGTTTCACCGCGCTCACTTGTTTTAGTGGCAATTATTTCAGTTATAATATCATCAATGTTCGATGCGTTTGATTCAACTGCGGCAGTACAGGTCATATCACCAACGGTTCTGTACCTTACCTTTTTTATGGATACTTTATCAGCAACATCCAATTGAATAAACTTTGACGTAGCTACCAACTGACCTTCATATTCAAGCACTTCCCGGTTGTGCGCATAATAAATGGATGGCAGATCAATATTGTACCGGCGGATATAATTCCATACATCCAATTCGGTCCAGTTGCTGATAGGAAACACGCGCACGTTTTCACCTTTATGAATTTTTCCATTGTAGGTGTTCCATAATTCAGGTCTTTGCAATTTAGGGTTCCACTGACCGAACTCATCGCGAACAGAAAATATTCTTTCTTTAGCACGAGCTTTTTCTTCATCGCGGCGCGCACCACCGATGCAGGCATCAAACTTAAATTCTTCAATGGTATCTAATAGCGTAAAAGTTTGCAAAGCATTACGGCTTGCAAACTTTCCTTTTTGTTCAGTAAGATTTTTTTGCTTAATGGTATCTTCTACTTTACGCACGATTAGTTTTTCACCAATCTGGTCTGCCAGCATATCCCTGAAATCAAGTGCTTCCTGGAAATTATGGCCGGTATCAATATGTACAAGTGGAAAAGGAAATTTTCCGGGGCGGAAGGCTTTCAGCGCCAGGTGCACGAGTGTAATAGAATCTTTACCCCCGGAAAATAACAATGCCGGGCGTTCAAACTGGCCTGCCACCTCTCTGAAAATATGAATGGATTCTGATTCTAACTGATCAAGATAATCTAACGTATAATCGCTCATGTATAAAATATTATTATGCATTCTCACTAATAACGGCCTCGTGTACGTGCAGTCCGCATTCTTTCTTATCTGCATCTTCCCACCACCATCTTCCGGCGCGAAAATCTTCACCGGGTTTAACGGCCCTGGTGCAGGGCGCACATCCGATGCTTACAAAGCCTTTATCATGTAATGGGTTGTATGGAATATTATTTTGTTTGATATGCTGTTTTACTTCTTCCGTTGTCCAGTGCAACAGGGGATGGTATTTAATGACCTGGTTTGATTCATCCCATTCCACCATGGGTAAATTATGCCTGCCGGCAGAATGTTCTGCGCGCAACCCGGTTATCCAAACCGCATTGCCTGCAAGCGCTCTTTTCAATGGTTCTACTTTCCTTATAAAACAACATCCCTTGCGATTTTCTACCGATTCATAAAATGAATTGGGACCTTTTTCTGCGATAAAAGGTTCCAGCAAATCCTGTTTTGGATAGAAAGCTTTTATCTGTGTGTGATATTTTTCGTTGGTGCTGCTCCATGTTGAATATGTTTCAGGGAACATGCGGCCCGTATCTAACGTGAAAATGCTGATGGGCAAATGGTTGTCCAGAATTTCATGTGTGATAACCTGGTCCTCATAACTAAAGCTGGACGAGAAAATAATTTTTCCGGGATATTCGCTTGCCAGCACACTTAAAGGCATGCGTATGTTTAGTCTATCTTTTTGATGGGCTAATTGAAGTAAGTTGTTTTTAAGCTGGTCAATCATGTAATCAATTTTCGGTTAGAAATGCAAATTGGAAACTATTTTCTGCAGGAACGGCTCAGCAGCGGAGACAGCAGCTGATTTGTTTCGAATTAAAATACCTTGCGCAGATAGAAGTTGTCATGATTGAAATTATAAGTCTACAAACCTGGTAGGCAAATGTAATGATTGAATGCCAGCGGTAAAAATTTTTTCTGGTGATTTAACGTTTAAGCGACTATTAACGTTTGTTAGTCTTGCAATGTTTTTGACTAACAGCTTTCAAAGACAGATTAAATGGCAGACCAGAATATTCATGGTTGCGCCCGCTGGCCATTTAGCTAAGTGCCCCGTTCAAATAAAAAAGTATTATAGTTTGCAGTAAAAAGCAATCGGGAAAATTATTGATTGTATTGATTGTAAGAACGGAAACAATAAAGAAGCTATTGCGTTCAAAAAGAGGCGGGATATCTGGCTAAAATGAAGACGGCCACAGCATTTTTCCAACATTATTTCAGCAATGCGTAATGAAGACGCACCAGTTGTTTAATAGAAGATTTCAGGTTTTTTTCTGCCAGTTGCAGGCGTTGGTCACCGGCATGCTGTTCATCTTCCATGGCCGACTGCAACCATAATAGAACGGCCGCCAGGGTTTGGCTTACATCATTTTGAAGAATATCCGCCACCTGTGCTTTTTCCAATACAGGTTCGCCCGGAACTATTGTCATTTCGATATCGTTTTGCATCATTGTTTCCATGCCACTGAAACTTCCAATCGCGTGCCTGTTTAAAAGTGGTTGCTTATCATCGATTTACAAAAACACGTAGTCCTAAAAATTCCCGAAGTTGGAAATTCATTCCAGTCCGGCATCTTTTATCATGTTGTTTAATTGATACCAGTGCAAATACTACAATGCTGTTGCAGATTTTATTGCACAAGGTAACGGTACTGCATAAAAAAAGCCCCCGAAATGGGGGCCCTGGTTTATAGTTTTTGTGTGAATTAATATTGGAACAGGAATGATCCTGTTTTGCCTGTTGGTATATATGTCCAGTCAACTTTAGCATAAAAATTTCCTGACGGGCAAGATGTAACAGGGTTACCGCCCGCATCCAGTCCGTAAGTAACAACGGCTGAAAATTTGTCGCCTCTTGTAAAGATATTCTGACCGCTGATTAACCTGAAATCACAGGCTTGGGTAATAATTTTTGCAACGCTGATCCTTGATGAAAAAGATACACCGAAACGGTTGGTACCCCATTCTGCAATATCAATGTTGGTGCCATCAGAATGTGTTCCGGTGGTAGTTAATTTAACGCCATTGTCGTACGTAAACACGCGGTGTTTAGAAACGTTCCAGGTTCTTACCGCACCCTTATCGAAGGTAACAGAAAGCGTATCACTGATTTCATGTGTAATCGGTCCGTGAGTAGCCAGGTTCAGCAATAATCCGCCACTGATATTGGTTAATTTTTTAACGCCGTTTACGACAATTGATTTGCCGTCACGAACACGTGTAATTGTCAGGTTCTGTATAGCGATGGTTACTACAGCGCCTGCATCTTTCCAATGAACGCCTTTGGCTTCCGAAATCACCACGATACCAGTTCTGGTGCGGTTACCAAAGCAATTGGTACCGTTATAAGTAATCGTCAATGTTTTCGTTGCTCCGGTTGTATCGTATGCCAGGGTAGCGTCACAAACGGGTGAATTGCCATCAACACGCATGGAAGCGTTTGATGCGTTTGGATCGGCAAAAATGCGTGAATACGACCCATTGGATTCAAGCGATGCACTTACATCACTGGAAACCAGGTCATTTTCATTGGAGGCCATTGTCTGGTCGTCTGTAGAAGTCTGCAGATCAACGGTGGCTGGTGTTGTATTGGAAGAAGCATTATCTTTTTTACACGCCACCATGGCGCTAAATGACAGGGCCACTAAGCCAATACGGATTACATTAGTTGTTTTCATAATTGTTTTGTTGATTTTTTATTAGGAACGGAAAAGAAGCCTGAGGTTTAATGGCAGGCATTTTAAAACGTTTTGCGCCGGCATTTAGCGTCATCAGTGTAATTATTAACAAATAAATTGTAACAGGAACAGGTTGTGTTGAAGTTTTTAGTAGAAATACCTGCGCATATATCGTTAAACAACCTGAAAAACCTGCAGTGTCTGCGATGAGATATGTTGGTTCGCTATAAAAACGAATAACCCCGGGCACGGTACCCTGATGACAATAGTATATGTGTATCATTAATTGGCGGCCGCGCTGGTGTATTGCAGATATTAGTTGTGTAAAGTACAGGCCTTAACGCGACGCTAACATACCTTAACACAATATTCAGAAATAACGTTTGATCTTCGCCATACAAAAAATACAATAAAAATTTTTCTCATAAGCAGTTAGTTTTGGTTACGAACCCTGTCTCTACAGGGTTCTTCTTTTTA
>JBDUAY010000431.1:0-4971 GCA_040004415.1 Bacteroidota bacterium
TTTTCGCTCCGCCAGGAGCATCCTGTTTATAGCATAAATAAAATTAGGGCATTGGCTCCAGCGGAGCCCCCTGTAATGCACCGTCGCGGGATAATATTCAGGACGCTGGAGCTGGTTCCAAAAGAGATTGGATAACTATAAACGGTCCCTTTCTCCAGTGCGGGACGTTGCAACTAGTATTACTCAAAACATACATTGCTTAGCCAAACGACCCTGCATTAATATTTCTCTAAACGATGGTCGTCATAAAATCATGATGTATCATTCTGCCTTTCTCCTCCTTTCAATACTAAATACTACTATCTTAGTACTTCAAACAAGAACACATTGCAAAAAATAATTTCTTTATTACTCTGTACCGGTTGTTTTGTTTTTTTATCGGCACAAAATGGTGCTGACAGTTTTAAAGTGTATGAGCAACCAATACCCGGCACAACGCTGCATTTTAAAATGATGCCCGTAAAAGGTGGACATTTCTTAATGGGCAGCAGCAATAAAGAAAAAGATAGGAACAGCGATGAGGGGCCGCAAAAAAATATTACTATTTCTCCTTTCTGGATGGATGCGTTTGAGGTTAGTCGCGACGAATTTGATGTCTTTTACAAAGATGAAACCACCCCGCAAAATTCTGCTATAGATGCAGTAACCCGGCCCAGCCAGCAATACATTGATTTTAGTATGGGAATGGGTAAAGAAGGTGGCTATCCCGTCAATAGTTTATCACAATATGCATCGCTGATGTATTGCCGCTGGTTATATAGCAAAACAGGAATTTTTTATCGGTTGCCAACAGAAGCAGAATGGGAATATGCATGCAGGGCAGGCACAACAACGGCCTATTATTTTGGTGATGACAGCAGTCAATTGGCAAAGTACGCCTGGTATGCAGGCAACAGCGATAATAAATTTCAGAAAGCCGGGCAAAAGTTACCGAATGCATGGGGATTATATGATATGCTGGGCAATGTGAGCGAATGGACACTGGATCATTATGATGAAAAAGCGCTGGAGAAAATACCTGGCAACAGCACCGATCCGGCGCCGGCGTTTAATGTTGTCCGTTATCCAAAAGTATTAAAGGGTGGCGGCTATGCGGATGGCGCCGCACAATTGCGAAGCGCCGGTAAAATTAAGTCGGATCCCACCTGGAACCGGCGCGATCCGCAAATACCCAGGAGCAAATGGTGGATCACAGATGCACCATGGGTTGGATTTCGTGTGATAAGACCTCTAAAGCAACCGTCAAAAGAAGAGGCGGATGCATTTTATAAAAAGTATTTGGGACAATAGAACACTCACCCCCAGCCCCGCTCCCCCTGCGATGCAGTGAGGTACCATTCGTAAGATTGTTTATAAATATTGGCGGGGTGATTATAAGGTTTAAAAATTTATTTATAGTATGATGCTTTATTTTTCATGATAATAGGTTTTTTTCGCACCCACTGCTTATACTAAAAATCAAACCAGCGGAGCGGCACCTTTCTACATTCCGTGGAGAAGGGATGGGGATGAGGGAACCTGCGCAAAGAGCAAACCAGTAATGCAAACTCTTTTTATATAAGAAAAAAGTATTAATTTAACCATCCCAAATCATACAATCAATCATTTAAATAAGCCGATCATGAACAACGATGCTTCCAGAAAGAATGCTTTTTCGCGCAGGGATTTTGTAAGACAAACAAGTTTGCTGGCAGGTGGTTTAGCCGCGGCTCCCCTCCTTTCACGCGCCAATTTTTTTTCCGGCGCAGATGATACCATTAAAATTGCGTTGGTTGGTTGCGGTGGCCGCGGAACCGGCGCTGCAACGCAAGCTTTATCAACCAAGCAAAATGTTAAGCTGGTGGCGATGTGCGATGCATTTCGCGATAACCTCGACAATTGTTATAAAGCCCTTACGTCAGATGATGCAGATACCGGTAAAGCAAGCACAATTAAATCGAGGGTAGATGTTCCTGAATCAAGAAAGTTTACTGGTTTTGATGGTTATAAAAAAGCGATTGAACTGGCAGATGTAGTAATACTCGCAACGCCTCCCGGTTTTCGTTTTATGCATTTTGATGAAGCCATCAAACAGAATAAACATGTGTTTATGGAAAAGCCGGTCGCTACGGATCCTGCCGGTGTACAAAGTGTATTGGCGACTGCCCTTATCGCCAAACAAAAAAAATTAAATGTGGTAGTAGGATTACAACGTCATTACCAGAATTCTTATCGTGAATTATTTAAACGCAAAGACATGATTGGCGATATTACGTCAATGCAGGCCTGGTGGAACAATGATGGTGTATGGGTTCGTCCGCGTAAAGAAGGACAAACAGAAATGGAATACCAGATGCGCAACTGGTATTATTTTGTTTGGCTCTGCGGGGATCATATCACTGAGCAGCACATACATAACCTGGACGTGATCAATTGGTTTAAACAAGGTTACCCGGTACGTGCACAGGGCATGGGTGGAAGGCAGGTACGTAAAGGAAAAGAGAACGGCGAAATATTCGATCACCACTATGTAGAATTTGAATATGCAGATGGAAGTTTGCTGAACAGTCAGTGCCGTCACATTCCCGGCACCATGAGCAGGGTAGATGAATTGTTTATCGGCACTAAGGGAAAAATTCATTGTAATGACGCAAGAATAACGGATCCATCCGGAAAAGTTCTTTACCAGTTCGACAATAAAAATCAGCCCAATCCTTACCAGACAGAACACGATGAATTGTTTGCAGCCATTGCCAAAGGCGAATACAAATTTGCAGATGCAGAGAATGGCGCAAAGAGCAGCATGACATCTATTCTGGGTCGTATGGCTACTTACAGCGGGCAGATGGTACAATGGGATAAAGCGATTAATTCAGGATTGGATCTGCACCCTAAGACGTACGATTGGAATGCGGCAACACCTATTATACCAAATGCAGAAGGCTACTACCCTGTTGCGGTGCCTGGTGTTACGAAGTATGTGTAAATGGCAAGTGTGACTTTAACTCTGACTATTCCTCATTTTTTGTGGCCCTGCAGTTGAACGCTGCGGGGCTTTTTTAATCCTTGCTAAAACATGTTATCAATATCAAATGACCAAAGTCAAACATCCTGACGTGCATTATGGTGACGATCAAAATATTTAATTACAAAAGTTGCCCACAACCAGTTTTATTTTTTTAGATGAATAAGCTTTTAAAAGCCAGGATAAAACGCTGATCGTGATAAACTTCTTACATTTATTAATAAACAGGATTTGTTTTCATCAACCCATAAAACAATTGTATGAAAGATTCTCCCAAAACAGCTTTTGTACCGCAGTTAGCTATTGCCCATGGTACCATGGATCTTGGGTTTTATAAAAATGCATTTGGCGCCACGGAAACAAAACATATTACCAATGACGATGGCAGCATTCATGTTTCGGAAATGTTTATTGATGGGGCAATGTTCCATTTTCATGAAGAATCCTGGGATGGCAGAACGTTTAGTCCGGGAAAATATAACGGTATCACAACGACTATTGGCTTAATGGTAGCCGACGCCGATGCGGTAATAACCCGCGCAGTGGCAGCAGGAGCAAAAGTAATCTCACCGGCTCAAAGTTATGATTACGGCTATCGTCAGGGGATTATTAAAGACCCAATCGGGCATGAATGGATTATTGAAATGGTTATTTAAAGTCGCTAACTTCGGCACCAGCAAAAAAATAATTAATTATGCAATACAGGCGCTTCGGAAAAACAGGCTGGAAAGTTTCAGAAATTGGTTATGGCATGTGGGGTTTGGCGGGATGGACGGGTTCGGATGATAAAGAAATCAATGAATCATTGCATACAGCAGTTGAATTGGGCTGTAATTTTTTTGATACTGCCTGGGGATACGGATCTGGCCTTTCTGAACAGATATTGGGTAAACTGATAAAAGATTTTCCCAATCAAAAATTATACGCTGCCACCAAGATTCCACCTAAAAACCGGAAATGGCCATCCAAACCGGATTTTAAAATTGAAGACGTTTTTCCTGCAGATTACATTACAGAGTACACTGAAAAAAGCCTGGAAAACCTCGGCGTTGATTGCATCGATCTTTTACAGTTTCATGTTTGGGAAGATGCGTGGGCCAATGAAGACGAATGGAAAACAGCAATCACAAAACTAACCGAACAAGGGAAAGTAAAACACTGGGGCATTTCTGTTAACCGCTGGGAACCTGATAATTCTTTACAATCACTCAAAACAAATCTATTCTCCGCCGTACAGGTAATCTATAATATTTTCGATCAAAATCCGGAAGATCATTTATTTCCGCTCTGTAAAAAATTAGATATTGGTATCATTGCACGTGTACCCTTTGACGAAGGCACATTAACCGGAACTTTCAATTATGACACGTTATTCCCAAAAGACGACTGGCGCGCGACTTATTTTGTTCCGGAGAATTTGAAATCAAGTGTGGACCACGCAAATGCGCTGAAGCCGCTTATCCCGGACAATATGACGATGCCAGAAATGGCGCTCCGTTTTATTTTATCTAACCCGGATGTTGGAACGATTATTCCGGGTATGCGGAAGATTAAAAACGTTCATTCAAACATGGCAAGTTCCGATGGCAAAGGATTACCGCAGGATATACTTGCAGCACTAAAACAACATCGTTGGGATCGGCTGCCAACGGATTGGTCGCAATAACAACCAGCGGGCGTTCTTCCTACAAATTATATGAAATAAAAAAACGATTGGTAAGGTTACGCCGAAAAATAAATTGAAACTGCCTAAATTATTTGTCATATGGATACCGGCATTTTTTCTTTAGTGGATACCTATATCAGCAACCTGCTAAATGCACCGGATGCTGCACTTACAAAAACAGAAGAATCGATTGAAACGTCGGGAATTCCGGCTATCAGCGTATCTCCTAACCAGGGAAAGTTTTTGCATATTCTTGCAAAGCTCTGCAATGCAAAAAAAATTCTTGAAATTGGTACGCTCG
>JBDUAY010000432.1:0-4970 GCA_040004415.1 Bacteroidota bacterium
TGATTTCATTGATGGCGGTAAAAATGCTGTCGGCACTTCTTTTAATCAGTGCATCTTTCTGCTTTGTATCTGTTTTGGCCAGTTCCAGGTAAAGTTTTGCGGTAGAGAGAATCTGGTTAACATTGTCATGCAACTCCTGTCCAATCATAGTCCGCTCTGTCTCTTGCACTTTCAGTGTTGCCTCCGTCACACGCAGGTGTTCTCTTTCCTGCTGCGCATAAAGTTCTCTGATTAATTGTTTTTTTTCTGTTATATCAGTTATTGCACCCACTGCCTTCTGCGCAATTCCATAATTATCCCGCACGAAAATGCAATTGTTTACAATGTCACGGATTTGCTCCTGTTTTGAATAAACGCTGTATTCCGCGCTCCATGAAGCACATAAACTGTCTGCCATTGCCGCATTAAAACCGGCCTGTATACGTTGCTTGTCAGGCGCTACTGCCAATTCATCCAGAATACACGGAATTTTTTGCTCAGAACACTCTAATGAAAACAATTGCTTTTTACCCTGGAACAGCTCACACTTCATCGATGCAACATCAAATTCCCAAATGATGTCTGATACTGCCATGGACGCATACTGAAAGCGCCATTTGCTTTCTTCAAGCTCTTTTTCTGCCCGTTTGCGCTCCGTGATATCTGTGCGGATGGAAAGGTATTGATAAGGCTTGCCTGCGTCATTAAGAAAGGGAACAATTGTCGTGTCCACCCAATAGAGCAAACCGCTTTTTGCACGATTACAAAATTCTCCCCGCCAAATTTTTCCCCTTGCAATTCTTTGCCATAGGTTTTTAATAAAGTCATCGCTATGAAAACCTGATTTTATTATTCTATGATCCTGACCAAGTAAATCTTCCCTTGCATATCCGGAAATACTGCAAAAATTATCGTTCGCGTAAGTAATAATGCCTTTCTGATTTGTGATGGCAACTATGGACGCCTGGTCAAGTGCTGCCTTATAATCATATATTTCTTTTGCAATGGTCCTTTTTATCATGGCTGCCTGAATAGCCGCGGGCAACCTGGCCATGCGGTCTTTTAAAATATAATCATCTGCGCCCTCTCTGATAATGCCTGCCGCAAACTCTTCCGAAACGTTGCCTGTAACTAAAATAAAAGGGATATTGCCGGCGTGTTGGCGCGCAATATGCAAAGCCTCATTGGAACTGAATTGGGGAATAGAGTGGTCCGAAAGTATAATTGCAGGCAAGAAGTTCTTTAGAGCATCAACAAATTCTATCTTGTTTTGTGCCACTATGAATACAAAAGTTTCTTTTTCTTTCGCCAGCAGATGTTGTACGATTTCTGCATCGGCAAGGTCATCTTCGAGAATAAGTATTTTAAGTGGGGGTTGCATAAAATAAGTTTTGTATTAATAATCTTGAACTTTAAGGGTATTTAGCGTATCCATGCCGGTTTGTATCTCCTGGCTGACTGCTACCCGACACCCAATAGATCCAAAATAACGATGATCGATGAAAAAAATCCCACGATCATTGCCAACTACGCCCTTCACTTAAAGTTCTGATTCAGGAACATCCAATAATATCCAATATCTGCAATAGCTTTTTGGAAATCCTCAAACACTACGGGTTTAACAATGTAACTGTTGGCTCCTAAATCGTACGCTTTGAGGATATCGGGTTCTTCTTTAGATGAGGTTAAAATAATCACCGGAATTTTCCGCGTTCGTTCGTCTCCCTTAATGGCTTCCAATACTTCCAATCCGTTTATCTTGGGCATCTTTAAATCCAGCAGAATGACTGCCGGCATCATTGCTGTGTTGCGTTCAATATAGGAACTGCGGCCAAAAAGGAAATCTATTGCCTGCGCCCCATCTTCCAGGTGTAGCAGCTGGTTAACCAGTTTGTTTTTGCGCAGGGCATAGAGAGTCATTTCTGCGTCACTGCTATTATCTTCAACCAATAAAATGTCTATCTGATCCATTGGGTTATTTTTTAGGTAAGCTAAAATAAAAAGTTGCCCCTGCACCAGGCACAGCCTTCACCCAAATACTACCGCCGTGTTTGGTAATAATACGGTGAACGAGCGCCAATCCCACACCCGTTCCTGGAAATTGCTTTTCGGAATGGAGACGTTGAAATACGCCAAATAATTTGTGGGCATATTGCATATCAAATCCATCACCATTGTCTGTAATATGGAATATATACTTGCTATCTTCTTCAACATAGCCAATAGTAATAATTGCTGACTCCCTTTGCATAGTATATTTAACTGCATTTGAAATTAAGTTTTCCCAAACATTTTCGATGGTCACCTGGTCAGCCCATACAACAGGAAGTGGTTCTATCGTACATGTTATTATTCTGTCCGGATACTGACTCACAGCATCTGCGCATAGACGACTCACTAAGGGACTGAAACCAACGTTTATTTTCATCAACTCTTTTCTACCCAGTCTTGAGAAATTTAGCAGTCCATCAATCAATTTGCCCATTTTTTCAGCGTATGCCCTGATATTATTCATCAGGCGCACAGATTCGGCGTCATTGACAGTAACAGCGTCCTCCAGCATGTGTGTATAACCGCTTATGGCGCGTAGTGGAGCTCTTAAATCATGTGACACAGAATAACTGAAAGCTTCCATTTCCGAATTGGCCCTTGCCAGTTCTTCATTCAGAATTTTTAGTGCATTTTCAGCTTCTACCCTCCTTGTTATATCTCTTATCAATACAACACTTCCTGTAACAGAACCCTCCTTGTCTGATAGCAATGATACCGTCACCAACACATTCAGGGGCCTGCCATCGCGGTTATGATATATGACTTCACCATGCCAGTTTTTGTTTTTGTCAAGGATAGCAATGATCTCTTCTCTTGACTGCCCTGGATAATATACCTTTAATAAATCACCTGTTCTTTTGCCCATCGCCTCTGCACTACTCCAACCCAGAAGGTGTTCAGCCGCTTCATTCCAGCGTGTAATGGAATGCTTTGTATCTGTAGTAATAATTGGATCCTGGATGTTCTCTGTAATACCTGCCAGGAATTGCATTTTTTCCTGGTCTTTAGTTGCCTGGGTAATGTCTTTTGTTATTTTAGCAAATCCTGCAAAATTCCCGTCTTTATCTGTAAGTTTAGTAAAAACAACATTAGCAAGGAATACCGAGCCGTCTTTCCTAACGCGGAAGCCTTCCGTTTCGAAAACACCCCGCTCCTTTGCAAGCGCCAGATTCTTACCGGGCAGTCCGGCTTGACGGTCGGGATCGGTATAGAATATCCCGATTGATTGGCCAATTACTTCGTCCGCACTATAACCTTTTATTTTTTCGGCACCTTCATTCCAGCTGGTTACCAACCCATCTTTATCCACCATAAATATGGAGTAATTTTCTACGCCGTTTACCAGCATTTCAAAATTGACACGTGTTTTTTCCAATAATTCTTCATTTTGCCGTCGCACTGTAATATCACGCAGGGATGCCAGTACCAGCAATTCATTATTAATCATTAATGGCGAAAAGCTGATTTCCACCGGCACTTTTTTATTTTCTTTTGTTAACAACCATGTTTGCACGCCGGTACCCATTTCTCTGGCGCCGGGATTTAATAAATAAGAGGAGCGTAGCTGGAAATATTTTTCCTTTGTGTTGTGTGGAAGCAAAATATCAGCCTCTTGATCAATCAGCTCTTCACGGCTGTACCCGAGCAACTGTTCTGTCTGTTTATTGACCAAAACAATTTCTCCATTAGAATTGGCTATTACTATGCCGTCTGGCGAAGCTTCAAGAACAGCTTTGAACTTTTCCTCGGACATTTTGCGCAAATTTATTTCCGACTCCAAAGCATCCTGGCTTTTGAGTGAAAACAGCAATGGGAGGTATTTGACCAGGTAGAACACAGTTATCCAGCTCAAGATGCCGGTAACTAGTCGCATTAACGCACTAAACCTGTACATGGGCAACCAGAAAGCAAGTGCATCCAGGAAATGCGTGGCACCGCAAGCCAGAATAAATGCTGCAAACAAAAAATAGAGCCTGGTAAACCGCATATCCTGTTTGCGGGATATAAATCGTATGATTGTAACAGGGATAGTGAAATATGCGGTCCATATCAACAGATCGCTAATGATATACAGCCATCCATGAAAATCAGACCAGCGGCCGCAATGCCAACGGGGGGGCCAGTCAGAAACGCTAAAGAGGTTTTCAAAAAAATCAGTTAATTGATGCATATTAAAATCAATTAATAGTAAGCTTGCCGGAACATTAAGCTTTCATCTAACTTGCTGATAAAAAAAGGGGATGATTGTATTAGACATTCCAAAAAATTTAATGTGTATACAGAAGGGTTAAAATTAACTGTTTCTCTGAATCAAAAGCAGCGCTACATGTAAATTGGATAATTAACCAAATAACACTTACGACACTATTTTTTTGTAAAATATATTGCTTCGACAAAAGAACTGCCATGTTTATTATAATTAACAGCCTGCTGCAAGGTAAATTGCAAGTGTAAGGTTTTTACTACGGGGCGCACTTACAAGAAAATTGGCCTTGATTTTATGAGCAGGTATGTAACCAGTTGAGACAGATTGCTTCTCCAAAATCAGCCTCGATTTCTTGGTCTCCAGCATCAGCAATGCTTCCTTGTTGTGATTTTTTTCAATAGCGTTTCGTGGTTTGGCGTATGTGAAAATACCAGATGCAATACGTTGACCGGCACCTTTACCCCATTCTAGTTGATACCAGACTTTTGAGCCGTCGCTTGACTTTCTTTGAGTAATTATTATTGACATAAATAGCAAGGTTTGGGTGCATGAACCGTGTGCCGTTCATGTGCCGTTGCATGTGCCAATTATGTGCCCATTTTGCCGGGAAGTAGTGTGAAAAAGAGCGAAAATGTGGATAACTCAAAAATGGAAAACCCTGTAAATCAATGATTAACAATGACTTACAGGGTTTTTTGAGTGCCCAGGAATGGATTCGAACCATCACATCCTT
>JBDUAY010000433.1:0-4951 GCA_040004415.1 Bacteroidota bacterium
AGCCGCATCAACCACAGTTCCTTTAATGGTAGTTTGCGCAAAAGCAGTAGTGAAACATAGCAGCATTATAATTGGTAGTGCAACCACTGCCTTTAAACAAAAGGCTAAATTTTTTCGTTTCATATTATTTTTAGTTTTGGTAATCAGTACCCCGGCGTAAGCAAGCAACCAGGATCAATTGATAAAATGTTTTAAACAAGCGATGTCAATCTGTAGTAATTTGAGGAAGTTTACATAAGCAATCGATTTTATAGTGAAGAAATAATCTTTAATTTTAAGCCTTTCCAAAAGCTTCAAACTTTTAGTATAATCAAGTTATTCAGTAACCCACTTATGTTTATGATTAAACCATGGCAAGGTTGTTTTAAATCAAAAACCATCAGTGTGTGAACGTCATTCCATTAAAAGAAGACAGGCTAAGCACCCGACCGGGCATTTTAAATTGAGAATGCCCTTACTGATTTTTAAAATATCTATCTCAGGTAACGCTATTTAAAATCGTACAATGTGCTTCTCAATCCGGCAGCGTGCGCACACAATTGCAGCGCTAAAAAAATTATTTTTTATACACAAAAGAAGTGACCATCTAAACATACATGAATGGGGGTAACAGATTTGTAACGGCTGGTTCAAAATGACAATTACATTTAAATCCTTCAAATACTATTCAACTTTCCAGTGATTGTAAAATATCCAAAGTGCCTAAGCATATTTTTTGATTACCGAAAGTAAGCTTGCAAATCTTATCAAACTACCATAATACAACTGTGGTAATTATTAAACATGTGCTATAGATTTTATCAAACTACCATAATGCAACGTTGGTAATATTTAAACATGCTGCTATAGATAGAAACGAAGATGCTGATCTGTGTGCTGCTGATGGTGGGAGAAACCGAAGTACCTGTAGTAAGGCAATAATACGAAGGGCAGATAAAGTGAAGTCATGCGGAGCGTCCTGATTTTTCAAGCTGTTTAAAACTAAGGACTACTTCCAATCATTTTTTACGGAGCCTTGCTTGCAGGGCGTAGAAGAAATCCGCAAAGGCCAACGCGCAGGCAATAAATTTCTACCGTATGTTACTCCGTCCTTCAGCATAGCGGCAACGAATGTTATCGGATGCCGTTAATCTGTTCGATATATTCCAATGCTTGTTTGCTTAGTATATCATGCCCGCCTTCAAAAATGGTAAGCATGATATTGTTAGATTGTCTTCTGTAATGAACAACCTTATCTCCAATTAGCATATTGGTATTTTGTGCAGGAAAAGATTGTGTTTTAAGCATAAGCTTCAAATCTTCGGCGTTGGCATATTTAGACGAATCCCGCTCCTCAAAATCTGACAAAATTTTATTATAAAAATTCACTGATTGCGAAATAGGTACTGGCCTGTCATAGCCATATCCATCATGTATGCCAGCAAATATTTGCAGCGTACTCTTTTTGCGTTTCTTAATGGGTGTTGTCCAAAATAATGGCGACCGTTCCTTTGCCTTTATTGTATCAAATATTTCAGCGCCTAAACATTTAAGAATTTCTTCTGCATATTTATTTTTTCGTGCCAGCGATTCACCATACCAGGCAACAATATCCGAAATAGATGCCCATGCCGAAAATGCCCGAACGTTGTGCCTGGATTTCATATACATCGCTAATGTCGCATATCCACCTCCGCTATACCCAATAATATATATTCGTTTTTTGTCTACATTCATATTTTTTAAGGCCCAATCAATAGATTCGTCTATATCAGAAATCACAAATTCACTGCAACAAGCTTTTGGATGGTTATTCACACCCCGGAAATTAGGAAATATGTAGTTGTAGTTTTTTTTGTTGGCTTCAATATCTAACCCAATTGTTTTCAAAGAATCAGCCGGGAAGCTCCAGGAATGTAGTTGAACAATTAATGGTTCAGGCGTAGTGTTAGTTGATCTACTGTAATAAAAAACTTGAATTGTATTATCTATTGATGAATTAATACTGTCTTTCTTCAAAAAGTTTTTGGGTTGGGTATTATTTGTTGTTTGTCCATAAGTAAGCAAACTTGCCAGGCATAAAATACAAATGATTACTGGTTTCATGATATTTATATAAAAGTTAAAAAAAATCAAGTCACAATTATTTAATGGAATGATTGTAAGTTTCCGCAAATTTCATTGCACCAATTTAGTAATAAAAGATCATGGACTTGTATAACATCAACCACCGTTTGTTATTAGAATAATTTGTTCAGAAGTTCGAATATCTTCGGCAACTGTTCAAAATGCATTTGTCTTTATAAGACCGTGTCAAATTATTTTCTAAAATTTAAAATTGCTTGTTATGAAAAAAACCTTGTTTCTTTTCCTTGGGGCAATATGCTCTTTAGGATTTTATTCTTGCCAAAAAAATACAGTTAAGGATCCGGGCCTGCAAGAAAGCATGGCTAAAGATGCAAAACAACTTGCATCCGGCGAATTTGCTAATTTCAGGTCTAATCAATGGGGCTGCTCACCTGCAAATCTTACAAATGGATCATTAGTCACCATTCAATCCGGTTTTGGTTTCACAGAAGGTCCTGCTGTTGATAAACACGGGAACGTATTTTTTACAGATCAGCCCAATGACAAAATTTACAGATGGGACGCATTGTCTGGTGCTATCTCATTATTCTTAACCGGAACCGGCCGTTCCAATGGAATGGAATTTGATGAAGACGGCAACCTCATTGCTTGTGCGGATATGCATGGTGAAGTTTGGAAAATTCGCCCGAACGGGAGCCACGAAGTGCTTGTTAATAATTACAATGGTAAATTACTAAATGGTCCAAATGATGTATGGATCAATCCTGAAAGTGGTGGTTTGTATATTACAGACCCCATATTTCCACGGGATTATTGGGATAATTCTGATCCGCGCAAGCAAGCCTGGGAACCTACACACTCTGAACAGGCCGCAGTGGGCAAAGGTGGTCATGTGTATTACCTTGCTCGTGGCAGTCGACGTTTGGTAAGGGTAACAACAATGGCAGGATGGAACGCTGATTCATGGCCAAACGGTGTTGTGGGTACTCCCGATGGGAAAAAATTGTACGTAAATCAATGGTCTTCTAATGGCACCGGCGGAATTTGGGTTTTCGATATTAAAAGTGACGGAAAACTCTTCAACATGAGGACGTTTGTTGCAGGTCTTAATTTTTGCGATGGTATGTCTATGGACGAATGGGGGAATATTTATGTAAGCACCAACGATGGAGTAAAAGTTTATAATCCAAAAGGAATTAACCTGCTGACAATTACTACCGGTGGCGGCGCTTCCAATAATGTTTTTGCCGGAAGGAATGAAAAAACTTTATTCATTACAGGCGGAGGTCCGGGTGATCCGGGGCCAATCAAGATTTTTTCACAAAAAATGAATGTAAGTGGTGTAGAAAAATTCAATGCCGGGCATGGACAATAACATGGAGGTGAATGGCATATTGACGATAACCAACGGTAAAGCTGGAAAAAAGTTGCTGTAACTAATACAGGAGGAAATAAATACCATTAGCAATAGTAAACAATTCCTGTTTTTACAGGAATTGTTTATTTTATAAACATATCGAAAAGACTCATGGCCTGAACCCTATTGATAAATCTGTAGCCTGTAAAGCACTGTTGATGGTTCGTTGCATATCTTCTATTTTTATGGGGTAAAAAACAGTGACTGAAGTTTTAACATCCGGTATATACTTAAGCATGATGATAAAAAATTCCATTGTCTTGGACTCATAGAATGCGGGAGCCAGCGCTTCGGCAAATTTGTATTGTTGCATCTGATGTATGACTTTTATCATTTCGTTGCTCAAAAACTTCTTCACACCAATGAGGCTGAATTTTTCGCCTTTTCAACTTTCTCCAGGAACCCGGACAACGTCCGAAAATAAGGCGCAAAGTCCTGTAAGGTAGGTACATGATAAAGATCTCGAAGGTATGGCACGCTGCCATCTGGCTGAATTCAGCCTGCTTGTTTACAAAAGGTGTAAAGCTTAAATCAAATTGATGTTCATTTATGCTGGAATAGGCAATCCGTTCCCAGGTATTTACAATATTGTTTTTAAAAGGGATATGAAGTTCCAATATGATCAACATTATTGGATGTCTTTTAAGACAGAGGATTATAGAATTATATTCAGGAAAATTATACAATCAAATCATTCAGCTTACAGTCAATAAGAAACAAACCACTGAACTAAAAAGTAAGATTGAATTTTGGAAGAACGCTTTGTAAATGATAAAATCAGCAAAGAACAATTTGTAAAATTCTCTTCAAAATACAGCACTGATATTAAGAAATTATCCGACAAAACGGCGCAGGCTGCCCCGGTGAGTTCGAACCTTTAAAAAGCGATTGATAAAGGATTTTAAATTGCTTCGAAACTGAGTACAGTATTAGACTCAAGCGATTTTACTACAAAGCAGTCTTTCATATTTATTGTACCTGGTGGAATAATGCATGATATGAAAAACAACACAATTCGAACGACCAGAATCAGGTCTTAATTCGCCGCAATCCCTTTACTGACAGGCGGTTCAGATAAAAATGAAACAGGTAATCATGAAAATGATTACCTGTTATCTAGTAGTGTCGGGACGACAAAACGAACCAATAGCCTATAGTGAATTCAAAACCAAATTATTGTAATGCTGTATGCAAGTGTTCACCTTATTGTTCACGAAAAATAAAGAGCTATAATAAAAGTAAATGTACTACAAAAACGAATAAACCAATTCAAAGGGAAATGTATGTGTGGTTCATTATTTTATTGTAAGGAAATAATTATTGGGCCAGGCAGCAGTTGCCCGCCTGCAAGTACCATATTTACCTGGGAAGTTAAAGGCTTTAATAAATCATAGGTGTTGTTCAAAGCCGTCAAAACAAAAACCGTGATGGAATATTTTGAAAAATTTTGTTGATGCTGCAAATTTT
>JBDUAY010000434.1:0-4951 GCA_040004415.1 Bacteroidota bacterium
CCTGCCATTCGGTCCAGGCCGTTTGTTAATTTAGTTCTTGTTTGAGAACCTTTAGCGGGTGCTAAGAGAAATCCTGCTGCAACGCCTGCAACAAAGGCTATTAATATTTTATTCATGGGCGTATGTTTAATGCAAATATCCGCAAAACTTGCGCCATTTAACGTTATTTTTAAGCTAAAACAGATTGTATTTTCCCGGTCTGGTGTTTGATACCTATCTTTCCAAAAATCATGGCGCTTCAAACCACCAAAAAATTATATCCGCCTAAAAAAATGTCGCTGGAAATGTTTTCGGTGAAGCTGGTTCATAAAATTATCGACTCACCATCACCAGCAGTAATTGAACGCTACATCGGGGTTGCTGTAAGGGCACTGGGCAATAAAAAGGTGAACGGTTATATCACGCAGCGTTTTATTGATCGGGTCGGTCTCTACCTCGATACACATATACCTACCAACAAGCGCCAGGAAGAAAATAGCCAGTTTGCAAAGATGCGTTTGCAACAATTCAGGCAGCAACTGGCTGTTCCTGCAATCACTGGTGGTATATAACGATTAGCTGCAACCGAATATTAAATACTCCAATCCTGTTTTCATTTTACAAAATGCCGGCCCGGAATAAAAGATCTATTGATTGTACATGCAGATGTTTACACTGTGATTGGAATATTCTTACGGGATAATAGTTAAATAAATGATTTTACAGTTTCCCGGATGCCGGTTCCAAACAGCGTTGGCTTTATCTCAAACCGTTTTTCAAATTTACTGCTGTCAAAAAAATAATCGCGATCACTTTGATAAACGATATCCTTCAATTCTTTTATTTGTGGCATAAAAACGCCCAATACGGTCATCAGCCAAACCGGTAAGACCTGCAATTTTGCGACAGTCTTCATTTCGCCGGCGATCATATCAATCCATTCTTTACCGGTAATCTTTTCATGGCTGGTAGGCAGGTGCCAAACCTGGTTGTATGCATTGGGTGTATTGCCAAGCAATGCAGTAGCTGCGCCCGCATCAGGTGTGTAAGTAAAATTATGTAACTTATCAGCACTCACCAGCCAACTGGCTTTCTTTCCTTTTTTTAAATCTTCTATGATGATTTGTGTGATATTATTTTTTGCACCGGGCCCATAAAAATCTGCGGAGCGCGCAATCAGTGCCGTCAGCGTTCCATTCTTTATTTCATCTAAAATAAGCTGCGCAACAGCTGCGCGAACCTTTCCTTTTTTTGCACAGGGATTTACGCTTGAATTCTCTGTCATATGCGGAATCTCCTTCTTATCATACATATAAATGTTATCAAAGAAAACCAGTTTTGCCTGGTGTTTTTTGCATGACGCAATCATATTGCCAATCAGCGCCGGCCAATTCTTTTGCCAAATTTTTAATTTGTATTCAAATCCAACGGTCAGGTAAACAATTGCTGAGCCTTCGATGGCTTTATCAAGTTCTGCAGCGTCGGTCACGTCTGCCGCAAACAATTCATCGGTTTCATTTACTTTTTTGGGATGGCGGCTTACCAGGCGAATTTCATTGGTGTATCGTTTTAATGCTTTGGCAAGTTCAATGCCTATTGCACCGCCAGCGCCAATAATTGTTTGCATAGTTGTGTAATTAAGTTTTTTCTGATACTATAATTTTAATGCTATTGTGATTGTTGTAAAATGAAAAGCAGGATTTTTTGGAACAATCCGTAATCTCCGCTTAATTTCACCAACTGCCATTTATTCTTTTTGCAGGTAAAATTCCATGCAAGGCGCATCCCCTGATTAAACAAATAAAATTCTTGACCATCAATGATAGCAACGCTTGTTTCGGCTGAAAAATAAATCTGAATGCTGCTGAACGTATGCTGACAAAAAAAGAAGTTACTCCCATTGTGTTATAAAATAGTATCTCCAGCAGCCTGGAAATAACACGCTGGGTAGCAAAATTTGAAATGGTTGCGCGTCAAATAATTCATCCTTTATTTCTCTGGTATAAATATAAATTGTCCGGGTTCCTGTTTTATTTTGCCTAACCGGATTTACTAAGTATTTTAGCAAAATGAATTATTTTTCTATCACCATCTGGATCATTGGAAGAAAGAAACCGCTCCGGGGTGTCCGCGCCTTTCCTGCAACTTTTAAGTTGGAAGCAGTTCGCAATGAAATGTTACAATTACTGTTGTACTATTATTTTAAAAAAGATATCCGCCGCATTGATGTAGTTGCGATCGCCGGTAACATTTTAAAGGAAAACAAAATGCATGCACAAAAAAACATTTATTAAACGGGCTTGTTATCGCATGTGCCTGGCTGATCAGGCGAATGCTGGCTAACATTTTCTAAGGCCCAGCCTGTTGCAAATCATAAAGACTTACCGGCAAAGAAACTTATATTTATAAAAATACTTTTTATGAACAAAACGATTGTAATAGCTTTTTTCTTATTCGTAACCATTCATACAAACGCGCAAAAAGTTATTCAGTTATACAATGGCGCGGCGCCGGGTTCTGAAAACTGGACGTATAATGAGCAAGAATATAAGGCAGGAACCAAAGATGCGCTCATATATAATGTTTCACACCCAACGCTCACTGTTTATCCGGCCGATCCTTTGATAGCAACCGGTACGGCTGTTATTGTTTGCCCTGGCGGCGGTTTTTATATTCTGGCGGCAACTCATGAAGGTACCGATGTTGCGCACTGGTTAAATAAAAAAGGTGTTACGGTTTTTCTATTGAAATACAGGCTTGCACAAACCTTAACAGATAATCCGGGACAGGAGCTAAACGATAATATGAAAAAAAGTGATTTTGTTGCAAAAGTGACACCTGTCATTCCTTTATGTATTGCAGATGGTAAGGCGGCAATACAATATGTGCGTACGCACGCTGCAGCGTATAAAATAAACCCAGCACAAATAGGTATTATCGGTTTTTCGGCCGGGGGCACGGTTGCAGCAGGAACGGCATTTAATTATACTGCGGAAAGCCGCCCCGATTTTGTTGCTCCAATTTACGGATTTATGCCGCCACAAATACAAGGGCCGGTATTGAATGATGCACCACCGCTATTTCTTGCGGTAGCCTCAGATGATCAATTGGGACTTGCCGGAAATAGTGTTGACCTGTATTCAAAGTGGCTTGCTGCAAAGAAACCTGCCGAGTTGCATGTTTATCAAAAAGGAGGTCATGGTTTTGGTATGCACAACCAGAACATTCCAACGGATACCTGGATAGAAAGATTTGGTGACTGGCTCGCCTTGTTGGGATATGTAAAAACAAAATGATGTGGCAACATACGATGACCAATACGCTTCTTGGCGTTACCAATGGCTTCAGGGGCGTCCGGCATGAAGCCCAAAGACTTTGTGAAAAAAATTAAGTGTCCTGTTGCGGGCAAATGCTTTTCCAGATCTCCCCCGCCTGACTTTCATCGCTTTCACTTAGTGCTTTTGTTGCAAGGCTGTGCTGCAATTTATCCAGGCCTGAATGCCGGTGTCCCGCTGAATAATTTGTTTCATTCAGTTGGAGAACCCTTTACGGACACTTAGGGGAACTTAGTTTTATCACCGGTAATCGTTCTATTTTCTATCCGCAGGTTGAACCAGGCATCATCATTTTAAGAATATAACCTATATGTGACGGGTTCTGTCACATGTCCTTTAACAAGAATCTTTTGATGTAACAAGTAAGTTGCGTGAAACTTAACCAAGTAAAATAATACGCAATGCAGGCGGCTGCATGCATTGAAGAAACTTAAGTTATCTTATATCAATTGGTACAATTCCGTTCATGCTTAGCGGAGGGCGCAAGTTGTTGGAAGGTTCTTTCTGACGGCAACCTTATCGCGATGCATATAATGGTAATTATGTAGGGAGTGCTTTATTACTTGCTACATTTTATTCATAGCATGTACTATTTTTTGTCTCATTGTTCTAACGGAATTTGCAGCTACAAATCCAATCTCCATGCTCAATATCCTGATTGCCTCTGACCATAAATTATTTCGCACTGCTATCGCACGCCTGCTGTCTGCCCAACCCTTGTTTAATGTGATTGCTGTCTGTGCCGATACACATGCAGCGATGTTCATCAGCGCCAGCGAGCGGCCGGATATTGTGTTAATTGACGGCAGCAGCGACCCGTTAGCGGCCATTGAAGCAACCAAGAAAATTATTGCCTCTTCAGCAGCCGGAGTAATTGCGATCTCAAGGCAGGCAGATCCGTTATTTGCCCGGCACATGCTGGCAGCCGGCGCGCTTGGTTACCTGACCAGCCAGTCTTACAGCATGGAAGTAATTGCCGCCATCGAAGAAGTAGCCAAAGACAATTTTTACAGCTGTCTTAATACAAGGCATGTGCCTGTACCAACGCCAGAACGTTTTTCATCACTGAAGAAATCTATTGCAGCGATCAAAAACAACAGCAATAAGAAAATTGCACAGGCCATGGAAAATCACTGGCATGGTATCCTGAAACTTACGAACTGATAATCCAATGTCTCTTAATTAAGGAGGTAATCGTCCATGGGAATATTTTGCGGGTAGAAAAAATTTTATACCAGAAGCGCATTGCACGGGTATGCTTCGCGCTGCATTGGGTGAACAGCAAAACAATTCAGTTACTATCCGGGGTAGTTGTTCAGACGTTTTAATTCTCTCTTCCGGGATACTGATTTGTCTCATTAGGGTTACAAAGAAAAATTAGCACCGGAATATTGATTTAACCCTGGACAGAAAAAAATCTTTTTTTCTTCGGCTGATTTCAATTTCAGCACCGTTGCTCATCACTACAACCCCACCTGCACCGCGCTGGTATTCATTTACGTGCTGCAGGTTTATAAGATAAGTTCTGTGCACCCGTAAAAAACTGGATCCTTCCAGTAATCTTTCATACTCAAGCAAAGACTTTGAAACGATAAAAGGCTTTTTATTACTCAGGTGGATAATGGTATAATTTTTCT
>JBDUAY010000435.1:0-4941 GCA_040004415.1 Bacteroidota bacterium
CAAAAGCATTGACCGGCCGCATTGCGCTGATTACCGGCAGTGCCGGTGGTATTGGAAAAGCCATCGCACAAAAATTTGCAGATGAGGGTGCGTGCATTGTGGTAAATGATAATGATACGGAGCGGTTAACAACTGCCCGCGAAAGTTTTCAAAAACAATATGGCAAAGATGTATTTACAGATGTATTGCTGGATGTAACAAAAAAAGCGGACATTGATAATGCCTGTAAAACAGCTGCACTGGCTTTTGGTGGTGTAGATATTATTGTAAACTGTGCAGGTCTTTCTATTTCAAAACCAATAGAAGAACACACAGAAAAAGATTGGGATCTTTTATATGATGTTTTGGTGAAAGGCCAGTTCTTTATTACACAAGGCGCAGTTGATGTGATGCGCAAGCAGGATATGGGGGGTGATATATTAAATATTGTAAGTAAGAATGCATTGGTATCCGGCCCGAACAATGCTGGCTACGGCTCCGCCAAAGCAGCACAAATACATTTAAGCAGGTTGAATGCAGCAGAGTTGGGAAAAGATAAAATTCGCGTGAATACCGTTAACCCCGATGCAGTTATTTCTGATAGTAAAATTTGGGCAGGTGCCTGGGCAGAAGGACGGGCAAAAGCATACGGTGTTAAAGTAGAAGAGTTGCCTGCATACTATGCGAAACGCACCTTATTAAATGAAATTATTTTACCGGAAGATATTGCCAAAGCATGTTTTGCATTTGTTGGCGGGTTACTGAATAAATCAACCGGCAATGTATTGAATGTTGATGGTGGTGTAGCGATGGCGTTTGTAAGGTAAGAAGCTGTTCGCCAGGAAAGTATTGTTTCGCCCGATATCTTGTATATAAAATGCCGGATAGAATTACAAAAAGTACAAGTGTGCGACGCCCGTCCGACCTGAGTGTTGTCCGGGCGGGCAACGATGCCAAATAGAATTGCAAAAGCGTGGCCCATAAAAAATATCAACGTTAACAAAATCAGTTTTATAAAACGAAAACCAACTTTGAAACCGCTAATAGGTAACGGCTAAAAGCCAATCGCTTCAAGGATTCAAAATAAAACGACTTATGCACCGCGTCGCATTTAAAATGAAATTGTTTAAAGGATTTAAGGATGAATATAAAAAGCGCCATGACGCATTGTGGCCGGAACTGGCATCGCTGTTAAAGACAACAGGCATCAGCGAATATTCTATTTTTTTAGATGAAACAACCAATAGTCTTTTTGGTGTGTTGAAGGCAATTGATCCGGCGGCACTTAATAATTTGCCGGCCAGCCCGGTCATGCAGCGATGGTGGCAGTACATGGGAGACATTATGGAAAGCAATGCTGATAATTCTCCTGTTAGTGTACCTTTAGAAGAAGTCTTTTACTTACCATAAACGATTACAAACGATTGATCATGCAGATAGAAAAATACAAAATTGAAGCGCACAATAACAGCCTGCTGGCAGAACACAAACGGAAGTTGGATTTTACGATAGCAGGCGTTGCAAACCCTGCTGAAGTATTACAAAAATTAATTGATTTCCAGATAGCCATACCCAGCTGGGCATTGGGCACAGGTGGCACAAGGTTTGGCAGGTTTTCCGGCGGCGGCGAGCCAGGAAACCTTGAAGAGAAAATTGAAGACATTGGTTTGCTGCATGCATTGAATAAATCAAGCGGTGCAATTTCATTGCATATTCCCTGGGATATTCCCGGAAATGTCCAGGCGATAAAAACGCTTAGCGCGCAACACGGTTTACGTTTCGATGCCATGAATTCAAATACGTTCCAGGATCAAAAAGATCAGCAATACAGTTACAAATTTGGCTCATTGCAGCATGTTGATAAGAATGTTCGTCAGCAAGCGATTGATCATAATATAGAAGTTATTAAACATGGTATTGCACTGGGTTCAAATTCTCTCACCGTTTGGTTGAGCGATGGATCCAGTTTTCCCGGCCAATTGAATTTCAGGAAAGCGTTTCAGCGAACGCTGGAAGGTTTGACAGAAATCTATGCGGCATTGCCGTCCAACTGGAAAATGTTTGTTGAGTACAAGGCATTTGAACCCAACTTTTATTCTATGACAGTGGGTGATTGGGGCCAGTCATTATTGTATGCAAACAAACTCGGACCGAAAGCATATACGCTGGTAGATTTAGGTCACCACTTGCCCAATGCTAATATTGAACAGATTGTTGCGTTGGTTTTGAATGAAGGTAAGCTGGGCGGTTTTCATTTTAACGATAGTAAATATGGTGATGATGATCTTACGGTGGGCAGCATTAATCCCTATCAGTTGTTTTTAATTTTTAATGAACTGGTGGAGGGAATGGACGCTAGGGGCATGGATCATGCCAACGATTTGGGGTGGATGATTGATGCATCGCACAATGTAAAAGATCCGCTGGAAGATTTATTGCAATCCATTGAGGCCATTAAAATTGCGTACGCGCAGGCATTGCTGATAGATAAAAAAGCATTGGCTGCTGCGCAGGATGCAAACGATGTAACATTGGCACAGGAAATTTTGCAGCAGGCATACCGAACCGATGTTCGTCCGCTGGTAGCTGAAGCACGTTTGCGTGCAGGCGCGGCATTGCAACCGGTTGAATTATTCCGCCAGCAAAAAGTAAGAGAGCATCTTATAAAAGAACGCGGAGCGAAAACGGTCGCAACGGGTTTGTAGTTATTTGGGATTGGGTACCGAAATTTCCAGATGGCACCGGGCTTCAGTTCTCAATCATCAACAAATACACAGCAATTTTACGGGGGAGCCAATCCCTAAAAACAAAATCCCCATTACACTGCATTTAAAGAAACAGGTAAATGAGCAGAACGCCGGCCATAGCAATCTTCGATATTGGTAAAACAAATAAAAAACTATTTGTTTTTGATAAGCAGTATAAAATCCTGTTGGAAAAGTCGATGCAGTTTGATGAAGCAGCCGACGAAGATGGAGATGCGTGTGAAAACCTGGAGGCGCTTACGCAATGGGTGAAGCAGTCCATTGATGAATTGATGGACCTGAAAAACATTTCAATCAAGGCACTTAATTTTTCTACGTACGGTGCCAGTTTTGTACATATTGACAGGGAAGGAAAACCTGTTGCACCGTTGTATAATTACCTCAAATCTTTTCCTGCGGCGCTAAAGAAGAAATTTTATAAAAAATATGGTGGGGAAGTGAATTTTTCTATGCATACTGCTTCACCATTGCTGGGTAATCTTAATTCAGGATTGCAATTGTATTATCTGAAGGAAGAGAAGCCTGTGTTGTTTAAAAAAATTCATTATTCATTGCATTTGCCGCAGTATATGAGTTACCTGGTTTCGGGCAGGCTTTGCTCAGATATTACGAGTATTGGATGTCATACGGCTTTGTGGGATTTTACCCAAAACCGTTATCACGAATGGTTGTACAAAGAGGGTATTACAGATAAGCTCGCACCCATTTTTCCTTCTGATCAGCTAATGAATACTAACTGGCATGGCAAACCGCTTCTTTGTGGCGCAGGGTTGCACGATAGTTCTGCGGCGTTGATTCCTTATCTATCTTGTTTTAAAGATCCGTTCCTGCTCATTTCAACCGGAACCTGGTGCATTAGCTTAAATCCGTTTAATCACACCAAATTAACCGCGGCAGAATTGGCGCAGGATTGTTTATGCTATATGGAATATCGGGGCAAACCTGTAAAAGCATCGCGTCTGTTTGCAGGGTATGAACATGAACAGCAGGTAAAAAAATTGGCTACGCATTTTAAGGTAGCAGAAGATAATTACAGGAATGTTATTTTTGATCCGGCTGCAGTTATTAGGTTGACACATCATAATTCCAGGCAAAAGAATGAAGCGCCTGCGCAAAAAATGTTGCAGGAGTCTGCTTTTGAAAAACGGGATTTATCGTCATTCAAAAACTATAGTGACGCCTATCATCAGTTAATGATTGATATTATGTCGTTACAGGTAGTGTCTGCTAACCTCGTATTAAAGAATTGTGCGGTCGAAAAGATTTTTGTTGACGGCGGGTTTGGAAAAAATGCCATCTACATGAATTTGCTGGCTGCGGCTTTTCCCAATATAAAAGTATATGCAGCATCTGTAGCACAGGCATCAGCCATCGGCGCGGCATTGGCAGTTCATCCGTACTGGAATAAAAATAATTCTCCTGCTAACCTGATTGATTTAAAACTTTATGCCGATATTGAGGTTATCGAAATATGACCGTTGGATTATTTATACCTTGTTATGTAGATCAGTTTTATCCGCAGGTGGCCATTGCTTCATTGCAACTACTTGAGAAGCTTGGCTGCACTGTTGCTTATCCTGCAGATCAAACCTGTTGCGGCCAGCCAATGGCCAATTCTGGTTATGAGCATCTTGCCCAATCCTGTAATCAATTATTTGTAAAAAATTTTGAGGCATACGATTATATAGTTTGCCCGTCTGGAAGTTGCACGCTGCACATTAAAGATCATCTGCATGATGATAAGAATGAGACAGCGGCAAAGGCAATTCGCAGCAAAGTGTATGAACTAACAGAATTTTTGACTGATGTATTGCAGGTAAAAAATATTGCGGCCAGTTTTCCTTATAAAGTGGGCATGCACCAAAGTTGTCACGGGCAGCGGGGGTTGCATATTTCTCAAATGACAGAATTGGTGGCAGCGCCTTTTTCAAAACCATTGCAGTTATTAAAAATGGTGAAAGGTGTAGAAATAATACATCTTGACAGAAATGATGAATGCTGCGGATTTGGTGGTACTTTTTGTGTAGCAGAAGAAGCCGTATCAGTAAAAATGGGTAAGGACCGCGTAGCCGATCATTTGCAGCACCATGCAGAATATATAACGGGTGTAGACATGAGTTGCCTGATGCACATGGAAGGAATTTTGAAAAGACAGAACAAAACAGTGAAGGTGATACATATTGCAGAGATACTGAAT
>JBDUAY010000436.1:0-4934 GCA_040004415.1 Bacteroidota bacterium
TTGCTGAAGGCTCAAAATATTTTGTGTTTTCTGCAAAAGGATTCCACTGCGTAAGCCCCTTTTTAGTACTGTCATCAATCTGCCGCCATTCAAAGCTGGTTCCATATGGGGTTGTGTTAAACCCAAGGTGTGTTTTATACCACTCGTTCATTGCTTTTGGATCTTTGCATTTGAAGAAGATGCCACCAATGCCTGTTACTTTTTTCATTTTTGTTGTTTTTATATGTTGTAATTTAAATGTGAAACCCTGGAAAAAAAGGATATTATAATAATCAGAATCATAAATTATTTCCTTTTCATGTAGTTTTTTATTTTTTTGCTGTCATGTCATCTTAAAGATACCACATAACAGTTCGCGGTTTGCTGACTGTGTTTACGTTTTTATTCATCTTTCAATGCGTTGACAAAATATTTTGTACTGGATTTGGTTTCTTTCTTTTTGATTTCTGCTACTTTCCCCATGTTCTTTTTACTGTTTAACTTTTTGCGTTTTTTCTTTTTAAAATTAATGAACTGATAAGCGTTACAATCAACCCGACCGGTAAAATTTCGATGTAAGTCATCATCGCATTAAAGAATGGATTTTTATACATCTTACCAAAACTTGCCATTTCTTTTGTTTGCTTATCTATTTCTATTTGGCTTGCTCCGCTTGCTTTCAGTTTGTCAAGCGTGTGTGCTGAATATTTTTCTAAAAAATCGGGTATGAAGAAAAAATAGTCAATAAGCCAGGCAACAACATAAATGGTGGAAGCGATTAAAACAATCATAATCCCCATTTTAAATGCTTTGCCAAAACTGATAACGCCGTCATTGTATTTATCCCTGTAATTGCGGATGCCAACAAAAACGAGTGAAAAGGCAAGGAGCATAGAAGCATACCCGGTGAGCAGACCTTTGTCGAAATCAATGTGGCCGCCAGAATTGCTCGTGTTGACACTCAACAGCATTAGAAAAGAAACAACAATGCCTGCAACAAGCCCATAGATAATAACATTCTTTTTCATTTTTCATTTTTTGTTGGTGCAAATGTGGCTATTGCCTGGCTTTTTCCAGTCATACTTTCGGCTATTTTTCTACTGCGCTGCTTGTTTTCATACCAAAGTGTGAGTTTTAAGGGATGAGGTGTAACCTTTTTGCTTTTTCAACTGCCTGTATCCGTCGTTTCACATCCAACTTTTCAAAAAGATTTTGATTGTGTGTTTTAACGGTGCTTAATGAAACAAAAAGTTTTGCGGCAATTTCCTGGTTGCTGTGCCCTTCCGCCAATAGACTCAATATTTGCAACTCACGTTTGCTTAATTCAAGTTGGGAGACGACAGCTGTATCCAGCATGAAATTTTCATTTCGTGTTATATACACTTCTTTTTCTACGAAAACGGTTTCAATTTTTGGTTTTGAAAGTTTTAAAGCAAGCCATATGCCCAGTGCAGTAAAAATGACTGCAATACACCCCATGTAGATTTCTATTGAATGATCAAATATTACATAACGAAGTTCTAACCATTTGAGAAGAAACAACAGAAAAGCTAAACTGATGCTATAGACGATAGTCGCTTTATTTCGTCCCAATAAGTTTTTTTTATCTGGCATATTATAAATGTCCATGTTTTGCAGTGGCTTTAAAGCTAGTGCTGCTGCCGCGCATACAACCAACCCGGGTTTTGCAACATGCGTAAATTGGTCCCGAACCCCCCGGAGCTGTTAGCCCATAACTATAGCTAAATTTATAACTAAAAGTTCATTGTTTATCCGAACGCCGTGCATTATTGGTCTGTTTGAACTGAAGCCGTAAAGAGAATTACGCATTTGCGGGAAGAGGATATTGGTCACCCCGGCATATTGCCAAACCGCGGGTTACCGGCATACATGTAATTTATTGTCAATTTTTCAATGCCCAGCCTCACTTGTACAATACTTTGTTCTCTGTGTGTGTGCTGTTCTTCGTCCGAAGGCATGTCGTTTCATGCTATCATTCATTTTTTTGCTGGCGCATAGTAAAGCATTATTGATCCAGCGGCAAAGGTTTTGCTTTTAAGCGTGTAAGATTAATTTTATCCTGCATGTTTTTTAATAACGGTAAACCGGGTCCTAAAATAATTGGATGAACACAGCGTTGGTATTAATCAATTAGTCAAGTTGCATTAAGGTTACTATTAAACCTGGACTGCCAATTAAAATATTTTTACTCCCGCCATCGCTCGATTGCCTGGATGCATGCAATAAAAAAGTAAATTTTCATGGCTTGTGGTGGCACGTGCGGGATGGCCCGGTCTTCAAGCTCCTGGTGAAACAATTGTTTTTCTTATTTTATTTCGCTTAAGCTCCGATAGTACCTGTCTTCACTTTTCCAGACCGTTTGTAACAGGCAATAATTACCCCGGTTGGTGTAACAATACTTTCTGTTAATGTAAAGGATGCCGGAATTGGACCATTGTCAAACAACTTTTTCCCTTTACCCAGCGTCAAGGGGAAAATTTTGAGCCGGAGTTCATCTACCAGATCGTTCTTCAATAACAGCTGAATAAGTTTACTGCTGCCCCAAACCTGGATGTCAGAACCTTTTGATTTTTTGATCTTTTTGATATCCACCAAGCTTTTAATTACGCCAGAATTTTTCCACCCGGTAACTTTCGGATCCGTTTTTTTCATGTTTTTTGAAAACACGTATTTTGTGCCTGCATTAATACCCGGCCAAAAGTCTCCATGTTCGGGCCAATAAGCGGCCCAAATCTCAAATGTTTTTCTGCCCAAAAGATAATCTGCGGGTTGTTTCAACTCTTTCTGTACCACCTTGTCAAAGGTTTCGTCACCAAATGGTTCAGTCCATCCACCATATTTGAAACCGCCTGATGAATCTTCCTTACGTCCACCGGGGGCCTGCATCACTCCATCTAATGTAATCATGGATAAGACAATTATTTTTCTCATATAATTTATTCTTCAAAAAGTTCTTCAAAAATTGGTTTGTTACAAAGTAAATTTCGTTAGCAAAACTATTATATCACGGTGTAAATGCGACAATCTTAGTGGCCGGATACGACAAGTATTGAAAATTTAACATGTATGATTTAATTTCAAAGTATGCAGTGCGTTGACTTTTGGCAACCTAAGGGCCACGCTTATCAGTCAGAGCGATAATAAAGCAAACGAAAATAAATTATGAAGCTTCTTCTTACTTCCGCCGGCATCAGCAACACCAGCATCCGCAACGCGCTGGTTGATCTCCTCGGCAAACCGGTTGCCGAAGCGACCGCACTTTTCGTTCCCACAGCAATATATGCCTTGCCCAACGGTTCCGGAATTGCGCGGAGAGTGATTTGCGGATCACTGGGTGACCCTTTCTGTGACATGGGTTGGAAGTCGCTGGGAGTGCTGGAACTCACCGCGCTGCCCAGCATCAAACAAGAGATTTGGATCCCCATGCTGCAGGAAACTGACGCTTTACTGGTTGGTGGTGGCGACTGCCAGTATCTGTGTTACTGGATGCAACAGTCAGGGCTTACAAACCTGTTGCCGTCGCTGTTGCGCAAAACAGTCTACGTGGGCCTGAGCGCCGGGAGTATGGTGATGACCCGCTTTGGAACAACCTATGGTGACCATACCTTGCCACCTGAAAGCGACAAGTCGCTGGGGTTGATTGATTTTGCATTGCATCCGCACCTGGATCATGAATGGTTCCCGGAGAATTCGTTGGCCAACCTGGAAAAACTGGCATCCACGCTGCCCATGCCATCATATGCGATTGACGATCAGACCGCTATTAAGGTGACCGACGGCACCGTGGAAGTCGTCTCCGAAGGACACTGGAAGTTGTTTACTCCCCAAGAGTAGGGGAAAAAAAGCAGGCTTAACTTTTGTCGTTAATGATATAAAAGCCATTTGTAATATAAGCATACAAATGAGTTATTCGGAAAAGAGAGTATAATGTCTATACGAGTTCAATGCCTGTGAGGTTATCGTTTTTCCTGATTCCATATTTCATTCATCTCTGTCAATACAATTGGGTTACCGTCAGTAACAACAATAGTATGTTCGTGCTGTGCTATAAAACCGCCTTTATTTCCAACCATTGTCCAGCCATCTTGCAAAGTTTCTGCATAAGTGGAAGTCGTTGAAATGAATGTTTCAATAGCCACGACCGCATTTTTCTTAAATCTTGTAAGATTAAATTTATCTCTGTAATTAGCTATATTACGGGGTTCTTCGTGAAGACTTCTTCCTATTCCATGTCCTGTCAAATTTTTAATAACGCGGTAACCTCTTTTCTTAGCCTCGGTTTCGATTAAAAATCCAATGTCGGAAATGCGAATCCCGCCCCTTATATTATGGATTGCTTTATGCAAAATCTGTTTTGAAGCCTCAATAAGTTTTTGGTGTTGGTTTATATCTGGTCCCAGAACAAATGACCCACCGTTGTCCGACCAGAAGCCATCCAGTTCCGCTGAAACGTCAATATTTATTAAATCACCTTCAGTAAGCGTTTTTTTGTCAGATGGTATGCCATGACAGAATTCATTATTCACACTTATGCAAGTCCAGCCAGGAAAACCATAAGTTAAATAGGGTGCTGATTTTGCCCCTAAGTCATTCAGGATTTGTCCACCAAAGTTGTCTAATTCTTTTGTCGTCATACCCGGTTGGGCAAAGTCCCTCATTTCCTTCAATGTGTAAGCAACAGCTTCGCTTGCCTTTTTCATTCCGGTTAATTCCGACTCTTTTGTTATTGACATATTTCCTTTTTATTTTATTTAACAATTTTCTTGTCGTTTGGCATTCCATGTAAATGTTCAGGAATTGTCGAAGTAAGGAAAATAATATTCCGTCAGCCCGCAACCGGGGGGACTGAAAAACTAAGATGAAGTTAACAACAAAAGGCTAAATAGTCGACTCTCAAAAAGTAGGATTGGTGGAGTTGAAACCACAGTAGTACA
>JBDUAY010000437.1:0-4932 GCA_040004415.1 Bacteroidota bacterium
CGTGATGTAAAAGAAATGGGCGCCAATTTTGTCATTGGCAGCAATGTGGCAGGTGGATTATTGCCATCTGATAAAGTAAGAAATGCTTTACAGATTTTGTTGCAGGTAGCTTTTTTCAGGGAAGCGCAGGATCACAAAGAAGAAGTAAACCTTTGCGATATTTATGTGCCGTTCGATCTGCAGCAATACAGTATGGGTAGTTTTTCGCAGGCAAATGAAATCCTGGACCTGGGCTTGCAGGAAGGACGAAAACTATATCCGGAATTTAAACGGCTCGCTGATTCATTGAATGCTCTTTATGGTCCGCAGCAAGTTGTTGCAAGCAGGTTACCGGATGTTAAACCCGTAAAAATTTCATCGTATGAAATAAAAGGACTGGAAAACACCGGATCTGACTTTTTTGTGCACACGATGGATCTGAAGATCAATCATTACTATACAGCGCAACAACTTTCTGTTATGGTGCGCGCTGCTTTTGGAACACGGTATTATAGCCGGGTATCGTATTCATTGGAGCCACAATCAGACAGCAGTTGCAAAATCATCATTGATGTAACGGAGAACCCATTAACATTTGCAAAGCTTAGCCTTCATTACAATAAATTTACCGGCATAGCGGCCATTGTTAACCTTACTGCGCGCAATGCTTTTATCACCAATTCCCGCGATTTGGTGACCTTAAATATTGGTGAAACATTCCGTGCAAAGGCAGAACACCTGCAATATATTGGACGGCGTAAAAATTTCTCCGCAACATTTTCCGGTCAGTATGATCGGTTTGATGTGAACACGTACAACACCTATAAACAGGATGGCATTTATAAACAACAATTTTTAAAGTTCGATACAAAAGTTCAGTACACCACTTTACGAAATTTAGCGGTCGGTATCGGCGAACGTTTCGAATCGATCACCTATACACCGGCAATTATTACATCATTCCAGTTTAGCGGTAACAATGATTTTTTTACGACGTATTTTTTTATCGCCCACAACAGTCTTGATAAAGTGGTGTACCCGCGCCGGGGCGTTAAAATAAATGCGGAATTTGGATTAGTTGCCAGGCAGGATCCGGATATTACATTTTTTGAGAATGGGCAACCTGCTGCTCCGGATTCATTGAAAGTATCAAATAAGCCTTATCCCAGGTTAACATTTAATCTTGATAGTTATTCGCCATTAAGTTCACGCAGCACGTTTGAATTTTTGATGCAGACAGGGATCAATTTCAATTATAGCAATAACATATTGAATGAGTTTTCTATCGGTGGATTAACACCGCTATTCCGCAATCAAATACTGTTTGCCGGTTTGCAGGAAGGTTCTTTGTATGCGGCATCCATGGCGGCTTTCCAGGGTGCCTTTCGTTATGAGTTGTTTAATAATACCTATCTAACGGGCAGGGCAAATTTATTATTCAATAATTTTATCAGCACCAGCAAATTTTTTCAGAACCCGAATATTCTTTCCGGTTATGCATTAACGTTTGGTTACAATTTTGCGCTGGGCCCGCTGGAGTTTAGTTTGATGTACAGCGACCAGTCTAAGAAATTGAGCAGTTACGTAAATATTGGAATACCGTTCTAATGTAATAAATGTGTAAATAAAAGAAATCAGATATCCTTTCCGTAGCTGTGTGCTTTAATAAAATCACTCACCAAATAACTGATTAGCTTACCAGTGCTTTCATCTTTACGTCCATCGTGTAATTGAACAGCGCCTTCACAAATATGCAGGTAAGCAGGCTTGCTGTCCATGCCCGCAAAATTTACAAATTGCCGCGCATGTAAAGCGCTGATACCTGCTGGTGTACCGGCACTCGACAAAATACCCTCAATACAATCAAGATCTATTTCGATGCCGGTATAATTATCATCTGTAAAACCAGTAGCATGTGCGACGGCCTGGATAAAATTTCTTTTTTCGTGAATAAAAATATCTTCGTAAGTAATAAAATCGATAAAGGGATTATTGACGATATCAAGCCATACATTTTGCGGCAAATAATTTTCATGCACGCCCACCACGCAATATTTCAACAGGTAGCCATCTTCTTCCGCGTAGCGAAAACCATTGCCACTGTGCCTGCCTTCAGACGGACGAAAATCTGTATGCGCATCCAGGTTAACAGCATTTATTTGAGCAAGTGGTATTACGCCAGATTTGTATAATCCTTTTGCTGTACCTTTTATTAAAGGGTATGCGTTGTTGTGTCCGCCGCCCACTGCGATCGGGATTTTACCATATGCCGTAACCTGTTTCGCCAGGCTTTCCACTTCATCATCAATTGTATTAACGGCATGGCGGTAAGCATCTATTCTTTCTTCTTGCCCGTGCGCGTTTTGTTCAATCAAATATTTAATATCACCAAAATCAAAATGGCCCAGCAACAGGATTTCTTCTCCACCAACAAAATCATTGCTCTGCACATTCAGGAAAGAACTTAGAAAAGGCACCCACACAGAATCGGTACCGCCCATTCCGTAATTTGCTTTCACGCCAATATCTTCCGGCACACCAAACAACACATATTTGGCGGTTGATTGCTGCAACGATTGTTCAAGGTGATCTTTATTATTTATAATTTTTATTCTTTCACCCAGCTTTGTTTCGAACCTGCGTATGTGGGTAAGTGATAGTACGTCTTCTCTATCATAAAATTTAAAATGATGGGCAACTGCGCTGGCAGAACGCGCAGCTGTTTGAAGTGTTTGCATATGATTGAATTTGAATTAAAAGGTAGGATATTTTTTGGCACCGATGTCTGATTTCTGATTTGGCGATGTCTGATTTGGTTAGAATTTGAGTTGTTTCTTTAACTTAGACCGGCTAGGAATGCCTTGAAATATTTCAACCCTGATTTTCTGCTTGCTAAGATAAGTTACGCCGTTATCCTGAAACAAATCAGACATGAAAATATCAGACATCAGATGTCGTTCTCAAACCCATTCTCCTTTTACCATCACTTTGTCAATACAATTCGACCCAAAAGAATATGGCAGGTATGCCAGCGACGGAATTGGCTTGATAAGAATAAGATTGGCTTTTTTGCCGATACCGATGCTTCCCGTTTCACCCTGCACTTCCATGGCGAAAGCACCATTGATGGTAGCCGCGTTAATAGCTTCTTCAGGCAGCATCTTCATCTGAATACACGCCATTGCTACCACCAGGTTCATGTTGCCACTGGGACTTGAACCGGGATTGTAATCGGATGCCAGCGCAATGGCGCAACCGGCATCTATCAGCCCGCGCGCCGGCTGAAAAGGCATGCGCAGAAAGAATGCCGCCGTGGGTAACAAAGTGCCGATGGTAGCTGATTGAGACAATTGACTAATTGTTTCCGTATCCATCGCTTCCAAATGATCCACCGAAATGGCGCCCAGCTTTAAGCCCGTCTGTACTCCGCCAGACAATCCAAGCTGATTCGCATGTATTTTGGGTTTTAAACCAAGCTGCATGCCGGCCCGGCAAATGGTTTCTGTTTCTTTCGCGGAAAAAAAACCGGTCTCGCAAAACACGTCAATATAATCGGCCAGTTTCTCCGCAGCAATAATGGGCAGCATATCGTTTATGATCAGATCAATATAGCCCTGGTGATTATATTTATATTGAACCGGGTAAGCATGCGCTCCCAAAAAAGTAGATTTAATAACCAGGTTTGATTTTTCTTTGAGCTTTTTAATCACCCGCAACATTTTCAGCTCATCATCTACCGTCAATCCATAACCGCTTTTAATTTCGACGGCGGCCGTACCCAGTTTGCTTATTTCCTCCAGTCGTGTCCAGGTACTGTTAAACAATTGATCTTCCGTAGCATCATGCACTTTATTGGCGGAATTAAGGATGCCGCCGCCCCTGGCTGCAATTTCTGCATAACTGAGCCCATTTATTTTATCAACAAACTCATCTTCCCGGCTCGCAGCAAATACGAGATGGGTATGGCTATCGCACCAGGCGGGAATCACAATTTGACCAGATGCATCAATTGTTGTGAGGTGAACAGCGGAAGGCGGAAGTTCGTCCATCGATCCAAATGCAGCTATTTCATCATCTTCAATCAGCAGGTAAGCGTTTTCAATACAAGGCAGTAACGCTAAATCTTTACCACGCAAAGGCTGCGTGGGATTTACGGTTCCGGCTAACAGTTTAATATGACTGATGAGCGTTGCTGCCATGCAGAAATTAAATATTTAAAACATTGTTACCGACCATGTTCTTTCAAAATTTTTTCCAGGCTGTAATTGCTGAATGCCTTCTTTATTTACCAGTTGCTGATCTGTATTCACACTGTCTGCAATGCCACACCACGGTTCGATACAAACAAAATCAGCATTTTTGGCGGCCCAGATACCAAGATATGGAAACCCTGTAAAATCAAATGACAGGCCATGTTCATCCTTATGTGTTTTCAAGGTTACATCGTTGGATGAAAGCCCCTTAAAAACCAGCGCATCATTTTCAAACAATTCTTTGGTCAATGGAAGCCGCCCGGTATTATTTAATAATTCAACAGGCGTAGCTTCAATCAGGCCGTCTTTTGAAATCGGCCATTTCCCGGCCTTTTCCAGTTTATTAAATTCAAGATAATAATCATTGTAATTGTTTCCTGCAACGAGCGGCACTTTAAATGCCGGGTGCCCGCCAATAGAAAAATACATGGGGACGGTGCCGGTATTGCTTACATGATAAGTTACCATCAGCCGGTTGCCGGATAGTTCGTATTTTATATCGAGTTTGAAATCGAAAGGATACCTGATAAGCGTTTCTTCCGTGCTTTCCAGCATAAACGTGATTGACTGATCATTTTGAATGGATGCTTTAAATTCCATCTCACGCGCGAAACCATGACGGCCCAGCCCGTACGCCTGGTTGCCATAGTAAAAAGTATCCGCTTTCAATGTACCAACGATTGGAAATAAGACGGGCGAT
>JBDUAY010000438.1:0-4909 GCA_040004415.1 Bacteroidota bacterium
TTAACAATATCAAGCAAATTGTTACGGTAGCTGTTGCCAATGGGCAATATTTTATCTGCAATCTCCACTTCTTTTTTAGTGATACTTTCAACGTGATTAAGCGATACAATATAAGAACGATGGATGCGTACAAAATTTCTTGAAGGAAGGCGTTCCGAAAACGTCTTCAGGTTTTGAAGCGTTATGATAGGTTTGGATTTTTTGCTGGTGTAGACTTGCGTATAGTCTTTCAGCCCCTCACAAAAAATAATATCGTCATAATTAACTTTTAAAATGCGGTATTCAGATTTAATGAAAAAATACTTTTCATCCTTGTAATTATTTTCTGAACGTGTGCCCAGCAATTTTATAATTGCTTTGTTTACTGCGTCTAAAAAAACAGCATACGACAATGCGGAACCGTTTATTGAGAGATTAGTATAAGCCGGATTGACTATGTTATTTTCTTCTTCCGTGGTACAAATAAACACGGGCGACTTTTCTTTTTCAGACAGGTCGTTCTTTATCTGCGAATACTGCCTTGCATGTAAAAAAATAATATCGGGTGTGGCTGTATCTATTAATTGCACCGTTTCTTTAATAGTAGAGGTAATGGCTTCTAATGTTAGTGAACCTGTTTTTTCAATAAAACCAGTCAGCTGACGGTTGCTTTCCGGCGTATCTTTAAGTAATAAACATTTTAAAGTCATAAGCATAGAATGAAGTCTGGTGTAATTTCTGTATAATACTGGTTAAACAGCAGTTAAAGCTGTTAGGATTTTCTCAAAAATATGTGAGTGACAGGTCTTTGCATGTAAATTAAAATTTTATTAATAATATGGGAGATTTCAGTTGTGTACAACGTTGCCGGTTTCAATGCACAAAGTAGTATTCCTGGGCCCTGAACCTACTGTAAGAAGGTTATGTCTCAACTTAGTATGTTAAAAGAACGGATTTAGTTTGTAAAATGTTGAATAACAATGTAACAGATTCGGTTTACAAACAATGAAAGAGCACGAATTTCGTTTAATTATTGTTCCCTGCCCAACAGAACACTGGTTTAAAACTAAAATGTTATGCGTTTAATCTTATTTATCTGCCTTTTCTTCAGCCTGGCCACAAAAGCACAGCTAAAAAATTATGTTATTGGTATAAAGGGTGATACGCTGGATCGTGTAGATAAAGAGGGTAAAAAGCAAGGTAAGTGGGTGGTTCGTCATGATGAAGTTAGAGGTGAGCCCGGCTTTGAAGAGGAAGGGATTTATATTGATGACCGCAAAGAAGGTACATGGAAAAAATTTACGCTGGCAGGCGATCAGTTTGCCATTGAAAATTATCATTGGGGCTTTAAAGATGGAGCCAGTACATATTTTAATATAAATGGCGATATGCTGAAAGAAGAAAGCTGGCGCGCGTTTAACCCGGATAAGCTATATGACACAGTTGATGTAGAGGATGTAATGAAGCCCGATCATTATACCAAAGTGATTATAAAAAATGAAGGATCATCTTTAAAAAATGGCGCCTGGAAGTTTTATGATCCCTCCACCGGGTTTATTACGAAAACAGAATTCTGGACACTTGGAAAATTAGATCAGAGCGATAACAAAGCAACTGCTAAAAAAGCCGTTACTGATAGCGCTGCCGCAGTAAAAGTTAAACCAAAAGAGGTACTTGATTTTGAAAAGAAAAATGCGGGTAAGAAGAAAATAAAAGTAAGAGACGGAAGCACTAATTAATACAGAGGGAAAAAATTTATATTTTAAAGAACCATTGCGGCAAACTCCCTTTCTCATTCATTCTATGCGCATCACCGCGAAGGCGCCTATGACCATTTACCGGATGATCACGACAGGGAAATGTTTGAATGGGTGAAAAAATTTAATCCATATGATTTGTATTCTAAAAGCCCCAAACCGCCGTTGGTAAAAGAATTAAACCCAGACTATGAAGCATTGATAGCGAAATACCTGCCGGCTACCGTGAAGTTATAAGATGATCATGATAAAAGTTTTTAATATACTGCTGAACAATATTAATGAAATGGGTTTTAAAAAAGCAGATCATTTACATTAGAAACTAATTTTAAATTCTCAGCAATTCTTGCTGGTGCAGGAGAATGAATAGCAACTGAAATGACCAAAACAGCTGAAAGACTGTAACAAGATTATCTGCATATCTTAAAAAAGATGGCCTTCTCTGCAAGAAGGCCATCTTTTTTTAAGTAGCGGTATCAATTATTTAATATCCCTGGTTTTGTTTCAGGAAACCCGGCAGGTTAGAGGATCCATCAATGGCTGTTTGCGGAATGGGGAAGACCCTTTTGTTCTTATCTGTATTTGATTTTTCTGTCCAGGTACCTTCATATTTTCCAAAGCGGATCATATCTGTACGACGGACCATTTCCCAATACAATTCAAATCCTCTTTCCCTGAATAACAAATCAAGGGTAATAGCAGGAAGCGCTGTGCCTTTAACTGCGTAGGCTGTTCTGGAAGTTCTTACTGTATTTACATCAGTGAGGGCACCGGCAGCGTCACCTTTACGCAATTTCGCTTCTGCGCGCATCAGGTAGATATCAGCAAGGCGGAGTATTACAATATCTGCCTGCCCAAAATTTCTACCGCTGGCGGACGCACGGCTGAACTCATATTTTTCTACCCGGTACCCGGTGGAATAATTACTACCCACAACGGTGAAATCAATGGCCAATGTAAAGTCTACCGGCAAGTTTGGATTGCTCCTGGATAAATTAAATAACTTTCCCACTTTGAAATTACCGTTGGAACATTTTACAAATGCACCCGCTACACGTATCAATCCATATTGCTGGCCGCGCAGGATACCCCTGTCTTCATTAAAATCAGTGACACAGGAATCGCCTGGGTTGGTATAGATCGAAATGTTTTGCTTGTAAAACCTTGGGTCAGCAGCGGCAGGGTCAGTGGCGCCATTTGCTGCTGTCCAGCTTTGGTAGAAATCAGGCGTAATGGCTGGCCCGTCCGTACCGTTGGCAGCAGGAAATGCAGGCAACGGATACTGGTCGCCTGACAAAGAAAAATAAGCCATACGGTTGTGCCCATTCAGGTCTGAACGCTGATCAACAGCGAAAATCAATTCTTTATTGTCGTGATTAACATTTCCAAAAATGGCAAAATAATCAGGTGATAACGAGAACAGGTTAGCGCTGATGATCTTATCACTATATTCTATCACTTTATCCATATCGCCTGGGGCAAATGCAAAGGTGGCGGCATAGGGGTCGCGGTAAACGGCGGCATTCAGGTAAAGCCTTGCCAGCAATCCCCAAACACCAGCTTTAGTAAGCCTTCCGGGGCCAGTAGTATTATCAAGCACAGGTTCTACCGCCAGCAGTTCACTTTTGATATATTCCACCGCTTCTGAACCACGTATTATTTTAGACAAGGCTGCGGGGTCTTCTTTTACAAACGCAATCCCGAAAAGGTCAAGGCTCATCATGTTATAATAAGCCCGCATCCCTCTTGCTTCTGCAATGTATTGCGGGGCGCTGGCATCTTTATTATCTTTCAGCGAGGTAATGGCCGTTACTGCCCGGGAAATTTCCTGGGTAACCAGGTTCCAGGTATTCTTCACGTTCACATCGCTTGAAATGGTTTCATGCTTGTGCATATTCAGGTAGATACCATTGTCACCCCAGTCTGTACCACCACGGTATGGCAGTATCGCTTCATCAGTTGAGATTTCCTGCAGGGTAAAATAATTGGTGTGCAGGAAGATGTCCGGGAGACGGGCATATACCGGGGCAATCAGGCCGTCTGCTATTTGTTTATCAGTAAGATTGGTGGTTACCAATATTTCATCCATTACTTTCTCATTCAGTTTGCTGCAACTGCTAACTGCTGCAAGCAATACCAGTAATAAGACATATTTATACATTATATTTTTCATGACCGTTATTTTTAAAATGAAACATTTAATCCAAAAATAAATGACCGGGCTTTGGGATAGGTCAGGTAATCAATACCGTAAGACAATACACCATCAACCTGCCTGTCTGTGTTTACATCCGGGTCGTAGCCATCATACTTGGTTATTACAAAAACGTTTTGTGCGGTTACAGATAACCGTAAAGCAGTAATCCAGCGGCCAAAACCCAGTTTGGTGGGGTTGAAATTATAACCCAGCGCCAGGTTGTTTAAACGGAGAAATGCGCCGCTCTTTAAATAACGTGTACTTACCGGAGCTGAATTGCTTATTGATTCATTGGGGAAGGCAATTGCTTCACCCGTAGTATTAATACCTTTTGACAATTTCAATTTATAAAAAATAGCATTGGCCGTATTGTCGTATACCTTATTGCCGGATATGCCGTTGAAATTTGCTACCAAATCAAACCCTTTGTAACCCAGGCTTCCATTAAAATTGTACAGCACATTGGGCAAGGCCCTTCCTGCAGCAATCCTGTCCTTGTCAGTCACGATGCCATCTTTATCAGTATCCCTGAAAGTGCTGATTCCATTGGCGTCAAACCCTGTCCATTCCTTCAGGTAGAAAGTACCGATGGGCTGGTTGTTTACATAACCATTGATGGTAGCTGAAGTAAGACCAGAACCGGAAGCCGAACCTGAAGGAAGCACTGTGTAAGGCGAATTGGTTACTTTATTGGTCAGCAATGTAAGGTTACCGCCAACTGAATAACGGATACCTTTATCGTTGTTCACGCGGTACTCCAAATCAATTTCAAGTCCCTTGTTGTTTATGTTCATATCCTTTACATTGGTCCATACTGAAGATGCAGGCACAATAGGGTCAAATGGTATCACACTTAACAAGATATTATTGGTATTCTTGTTAAAAAGATCAATTGAACCGTTCAGCCTGCCATGGAACAAACCAAAGTCCAGCCCCACATTGGTCTGTGTACTCACTTCCCATTGTATATCAGGAT
>JBDUAY010000439.1:0-4908 GCA_040004415.1 Bacteroidota bacterium
AAATGGAAATGCCCTTGTTTTTTAGCAACAGATATTGGCGCAATCCTGGTATTAGACTCAATCGTACTTCTGCCGGCTTCATTCATTGTTACATCAAAATGCATATTATAATGTATAACAGCTGGCACAGTCACCAGCCGACTGAGTTGCGGCTTGCTTTCTGCTCTTGTAGAAACGAACTCTTTTCCAATTTTGTGTTCATCCTTCGTATTTGTTTCTTCAACAACAACCTTAGCCGAAACAGTTTGCAGCATATCTGAAACAGGCTGTAATTTTTTATTACGTATTGCTTTAGCACCCGCGTTTACTAATTCCATTTTTCCTGGCTGAGCTTTCCCTTTAGCGTTTGAAATATTTATTACCTGTTTTTTTGAGACGCTGTTATTTCTATTCCATATTGCATCATCAGGCACTTTTAATGCGTAATTTTTTATTGCAGAATTATTACCTGGCGCATCAACTTTACCTGTTACGCGTGTTTGTGATAATATTTTTTTGCGGTTAAGTCTGGCATTATTTACCGGATAAACCGAACGACGATCATCTTTCGCGCCAGGCAGCAACTTTGCAGTTTCAGATACGTATGAAGATTTATCCCGGCTATTTGAGGGCACTGGATTTGGAGAATAGGTCGTTTCTTTTGTGTCGTCATTTCTTAATAAATGCTGCTGTCCAGAAACAGCGGGCACAACAGGTTCAATTTTATTTTTACCATTGATAACAATATATTTTTTGTTAACCGGGTGAACTGTTTTTGTGAAAACCTCATAAGCAATCGTGCCCAGCAAAAGGAGCAATAAAACGGCAGACAAACGTTTAAGCCGGCTGTATTTCTTACTCGTAATGGCAACGATGCTTTTATCCAGCTTATGGTCAAGGCTCTCCCAAACGCTTTCGGGTGGCATCTCCTGATACCCTTCAATTGGGTCATAAAAAAAATCTTCAATATCGTGTAAATTTTCACTCATGCTCACATTACATTTTGTTTGGCAATCAGCTCACTCTTTTTAATAGCTTTTTGCAAAATGGATTTGGCGTCGGACAGATTACTTTTGGAAGTTCCTTCAGAAATACCCAGGCATTCGGCAATTTCACGATGTTTCATTTTTTCAAAAACGTACAAGTTAAAAACCATTCTATATCCTGGCGGAAGCTGTTGCACCAGCTTGATTAGGTCTTTTACATCAAGTTTAGCATAGATATTTTCACTGTCCTGACTATTTTCTATTCTGGTTTCGTCAATATTTATAACAGCGTGGAGCTGGGATCTGCTCCTGTATTTTTGCAATGAACAATTTACCATAATCTTCCTTACCCAACCTTCAAATGAACCACTAAATGTAAATTGTGAAAGATGTTCAAATACGCTTATAAATCCTTCCTGTAAAACCTCTTCTGCATCTTCCCTGTTACGGGAATACCGGAGGCATACTACAAACATTCTGGGTGCCAGCAGTTCATAGAGGTCACGCTGGGAATGGCGCTCCCCCCTAATACACTTATGTATGATTTTGTTGAGCTGTTCCTGCATTGGGTTATATATAAGATGCTAATAGTGTGTTAATGCGTTGGGTGAGCCATCAATTCTTTTTTTTCTAACCCAACCATTGTTTAGTGTTCCTGCATCTATTCTCTGTTAATATCGTTGTTTAAAACCGCGAATTTTAAAATTAAGTATTTTAAAACGCAACCGCTAACAATTCAATTTCTTTGTTTCAGTTGGTAAATTATATAGTGGCAATCTGACTAACCCGGCAGATACCCAAATGGTTGCGGATTTGGTTAAGTATCTATTACAAGTTTTTCAGGATAACATGTCATTAACGATAAACGATTAGGAAGAAAAAGTCACTACACATACCTTCTATTTGGTCTTTCATTGGGTAATTCGCGAGTCTATTTTTATAGACTTGCTTTTAAAAATTCCATTTGCAGGAGAAAATAACTTATTGCTTTAGCGGGGTATGTTAGTTAACAGTTAAAATAGACAATTTTAAAAAGAACTCTTTGAATTAAACGTTGTATTACTATTCAATTATATAACAAATCATAGAATTATGAAGCTGCTGACGCTGGCAATTGTTTCACTACTAAGTTTTAATTCTTTACCCTGGGTAACAGATTTTGAACAGGCCAAAAAGATGGCGCAGGAAAAGCATGCGCATATTTTACTCACTTTTTCAGGTTCCGACTGGTGCGGGCCCTGCATCAGGTTACACCATGAGATTTTTGAGAGTACCGCCTTCGCAGCAGTCGCAGATAATAAGCTGGTACTTATTAATGCAGATTTCCCCAGGCAGAAAAAAAATCAGCTTACGAAAGAACAACAGCAACAAAATGATAAACTTGCCGATCAGTACAACGTCAACGGAATTTTTCCATTAACTGTTTTATTAAATGCAGACGGAAAAGTGGTCAAACAATGGGAGGGATTTCCTAAACAGGGGGCCGCTGCTTTTATAGATGAACTCAACCTCGCAATGCATGTTAACCAGTAAATGGACAGCACCGGCAACATTGCACAAAGCGTCCATGAAGCTGATGGGCAATCAGTTTGAAATTACAGTAGTAGGAAGATGCGCCGAATGGGCGGCAGAACGAATTGCTGCGGCCGTATCAGAAATACAAAGAATTGAAAGATTACTAACGACGTATAGTGACGACAGCGAAACCAATAAGATAAACATAGCGGCCGGTGATCATGCTGTACAAGTGAGCGAAGAAACGTTTCGCCTCATCCAGCGTTCGCTTAGAATTTCTGCTGTAACACAAGGCGCATTTGATATTTCATACGGATCGGTTGATAAAAGCCTCTGGAATTTTAATACCGCAATGACAAAACTGCCAGATGAAAAAACTGCCAAAAGAATGGTGCGGCTTATCAACTATAAAAACATTATACTGGACGACAATGCCATGACCGTTTTTTTAACCGCAAAAGGTATGCGTATTGGCTTTGGTGGCATTGGAAAAGGATATGCTGCTGAAAGAGCTAAAGCAGTATTGAAAGATATGGGTGTTTACAGCGGCATTGTAAACGCGTCCGGCGATCTTACTACCTGGGGATATCAGCCGGACGGTAAGCCCTGGACGATTGGAATTGTTAATCCAAACCTGAGTGGGAAAATTTTCTCTTACCTCAGTGTTACTAATATGGCGGTGGCTACTTCCGGCAATTATGAAAAATTTGTAATGATAAACGGGCATAAGTATTCCCATACTATTAATCCGCGCACAGGCCTGCCCGTTACAGGAATTAAAAGCGTTACCATTATTACGCCAAACGCAGAAATTGCCGACGCCATGGCTACACCTGTTGCTATTATGGGTATACGCGCCGGACTTGATATGATTAACCAGATAAACAACATGGAAGCCATCGTGATTGACGACGACGATGTTATCTATACCACTACAAACCTGCATTTCACCTAAATAACAAACATGAAAACAAAACTTATTTCTGTAACAGTCTTCCTGGCTGGTATTCTTTTATTTGCAACTTCCTGCGTGCACGTTAAAGAATACCAGAAAAGCAAACTCAATGATGCTGATATGACATTGGGCGCCCGCAAAAGCCAGAAGACAGAAGCTAATTTTCAAAATTACCGTGAAGGTGCTGCCGGCGCTAACGGTGGCAAAACCGGCGGCGGCTGTGGCTGTAATTAATTTCTAACCCATTCTTATTTTTAACATGAGAAAACTTTGTTTAACCGTTATTGGTATTTATATCATGTTCCTGGGCGCTTTTGCGCAAAAAACAAGCCGGAGGGATACCGTATATGAAATTAAACCGCTACGCCTTGATGAAGTAAACCTGGTCTCCAGTTACTATACCCAGGAAGGTATTCATTCTCCCGTAACGGGTGGCATCGGAACCGAGCATGTAGTTGATCTTTCCAATGGACTTGAACTAAAATTTGTTGGCTGGGACATGAGCCACAATAAACATACCCTCGGTATTGACATGGGTTTCGACCATCATACATCGGCCTCCTCTGCATATGTTTCAAAATCGGGTGCTTCCAAAACAGGGGGGACAAGGATTTATCCATCTGTTGATTATACCGTAGAAAATGTCAAAGGAAACAGCTTCGGTTTTGGTGCGTATTACTCTACTGAATATAACTATAAATCTTTTGGTCTTGATCTGCACGCAGGCAGAAAGCTGGGTTCAAACACAGAGATTAGTGGAAAAATTTCAGGGTTTTTTGATAAGGTGAAAATGATTTATCCTTCAGAGTTAATTCCGGAAACAGTAGTCACTTCACCAACCACTTATACCACAGCAAGTGGTAATACTGTTACTTCTGGCGGCGGTTCTTCAAAAAGAAGTATTCCTTCAAACCCACGTAATACCTACAGCGCGTCATTGACCCTCTCTCAAATTGTAAACACGCGTATGCAATTCAGTGTGATGCTTGACCTGGTAGCGCAAAATGGTTACCTCGGACTTCCTTTTCACCGTGTTTATTTCACCGATGGCAGTGTGCATGTTGAAAATTTACCTGACATCCGTAAAAAATTACCCATTGGATTTCGACTGAACTATTTTTTGGGCGACAAAGTGGTACTCAGAACTTACTACCGTTATTATATGGATGACTGGGGATTGCGCGCTCATACAGCAGAACTGGAAGTGCCTGTTAAGATTACCTCGTTCTTTTCTGTTGCGCCCTTCTACCGGTACTATACGCAAACGGCCGTAAATTATTTCGGCGCTTATGGAACACATACGGCCGCTGATAAATATTATACCAGCAACTATGCACTATCGGCATTAACAAGTCATTTTTTGGGTGCTGGCTTTCATCTTGCGCCACCTAAAGGAATCCTCAATCAGCATTTCAATGCACTGGATGTACGGTTCGGACATTATACACAGTCAACCCAATTGTATTCCAGCGT
>JBDUAY010000440.1:0-4907 GCA_040004415.1 Bacteroidota bacterium
TGTTGAATACTTGTATCTTGCATTGTAACGTAGTCTTTTTCTTTTTTTCAACAACAGTATTATTTTCCTTGTGGTTATTAACCGGTGCTACAGGGACGGGCTTTTGAACGGGATCGTTTTTGCGGGATTCTTTTGGCACACTATCATTTATCACCGGATGCTGCACAGCGGTAATTGTATCTGCAACAGCTGTATGATTTTCTTTTTCAGGCAGCGCGTTCACCCTTTCACTGCCGTCTCTTTTAATATAAAACGTGACTGCAATTGCCACCACTAAAAATGCCAGGATCATTGCTGGCAGCAGGTATCGTTTGCGGGAAGCAGATTTCTGATCAGTAGATTTCACATCATCTTCCAGCACATAAAATCCACTCCTGGATCCATTACCGGCAGTTTTTTCTACAGCAGATTGTTGCGCGTCCGGTTGTTTGGGCGGCTTTTGCGTATTGTCAGCTTCTTTTACAACGGGCATTGGTGGGCCGGCCGAAAAAACAGGTTGCAACGTGACCGGGTTTGCGTCGTGTTGTAATATTTCCAGCAATTCTTCTACCCTTTGTGCGCGGTCCGTTGCTTTCTTTACAATACACCTGGCAACAATTTCAGCAAAAGGCGATTCCAGATCCTTGATTTTATCCGGCAGCTCCGCAGCCATAATATTGGTCATGATCTGTTCAGAATTGTCGGCTTCACTGTTTTTAAACAATACCTTACCGCTCAGTACTTCATAGATCGTCACACCCAGGGACCACAGATCAAGGTTAAATGAAATCCTTCCGTTGATGCCATATTTTTTTACATTCAATTGCTCCGGCGCCATGTAGGGAATGGATACCACCAGTGCTGAAGAACTATTGTTATTGATAGCATCCGATTTTTTACTAATGCCGAAATCTGTAATCTTCGCTATCGGCCCATCCATGGTTTGCTTAATCAGGATGTTGGCGGGTTTAATATCACGGTGCACGATACCGTTCTTGTGTAAATAGGAAAGCCCCATAAAAACATCGCGCAGCAATTTTTTAAAAATTTCCGGATCTGGATTTTTTTCAAAATATTCTAAAAGATTACCACTGTCCAATAATTCCATTACACAGACCTGTATCGTTTCTTCTTCTCCGAATGGATTAATCTTTTCAATTTCTTCAATATCGAGGTAACGGCATATGTTTGAATGATCAAGATTGATTACCCGCTGAATTTCGGCAATCGGGCTATACCTGTCAGAAAAATTTCCGGTTTTATAAATTTTTAAAGCCACCCACCGCTGCAATTTTTTATCAAACGCTTTATACACACGCGAAAATCCACCTTTTCCAATCAGGTTTTTATGTGGATAATATTCGTATCGTTTAAATAACAGTATTTTATTTTCCGTTTCCTCAGCAACAGCGGGCACTGCTTTGACATCATGATTCGCCACGCCCTTTTCTACGCCGCTTTGTTTTCCTTCAGCAGATCTTTCATTGCCGGTGGTACCGGGCCCCAATATCATAGTGGCCTCTGCGTCGTCTGCCGTTAACTGCGGCGTTATGCTCAATAGTGCTGTATCATCCTGGTTTTCTTGTTTGACAATTTGCGCAGGCTGAAGTATTTGGGTGTCATCGCCGTCTGCATTACTATCCGTTTTGTTTTCCATCTGCTCCGCGTCCGACGGTTCATCTTCTGCTTCTCCCCTGCCTGTTACTTTTACACTAAGCACTTGTGTATCGTCTGCATCATCTTTTGCTGCATATTTTTCGATGTGCTTCCCTATGTTTGTAAAATCCTCGTTGCTGGCATACTGCAGCGCAGATAAATCTTTTTCAACTTCATTCCTGTTTATACTTTTTATATCAAGTATTTGCGTATCGTCCGCATTATCTTTTGGTCCAGGTTTTTTGATTTGATCCCCTATGTTTGTAGAATTGCCGTTACTGTCGTACGGCTGCGCAGATAGATCTTCTTCAACTTCATTTCTGTTTATTCTTTTTACATCAAGTATTTGTGTATCGTCCGTATTATCTTTCGATCCAGGCTTTTCAAGCTCCGTCGCTATGTTTGTAGAATCTTCGTTGCTGGCATACGTCAGCGCGGACAGATCGTCTTCAACTTCATTTCGGTTTATTGTTTTTACATCCAGTATTTGTGTACTATCAATATCATTCTCCCATTCATTTTTTTCAATGTCTTCAACGATGACTGTAAAATCTTTGTTGTGGATTTGCTGCAGATCAGATGGATCTTTCCCTACTTCCCCGCTGCCTGTTTTATTTAGAGCGGGCACCAGTGCATCGCCGGTATTATCATTCGCCTCCTCAGCTGATGCTACAATCTCCCGCGAAGCCGCTGGTATATTGTGCAAATCATTTTCTGGTATAGAAAAGATTACTGGCTGATTTGCTGGTTCAGTGATTATATGTGTTTCAGAAAAAATATTGCTTGCGGGGATATCAATAATACTTAGTGTTACAGCAGGCAGCTTTCCATTTATTTCTATAACAGGGTCGGGTATTTCCGCAGGCTGTTCGAGTCGCGCCGGCTGAGCAGGTTTCCTTTTCAACAACTCAATCAGGTGATCAATATCATCAGTTCTTTCGCGGGCATCTTTAATAACACATTTAGCTACAAATGAACAGAATGGTTCAGGCAGTTGATTTATTTTACCGGGAATGCCGGGCGCCATAATATTGAGCATTATCTGTTCCGGCGAGTCCTCCTGGTTATTTTTAAAAAGCGTATCGCCAGAAACAATTTCGTACACTGCCACGCCCAAAGACCATAAATCGATATTAAAAGATACCCGGCCATCAATCCCGAATTTTTTTGCATTCAGCTGTTCAGGAGCCATATAAGGAATAGAGACTATCAGTGCGGAAGAAGAATCAGAATTGGAAGGAGCGCCGGAAATTTTGCTAATTCCAAAATCAGTAATTTTCGCTACCGGACCACTTTTTGTATTTTTTATGAGTATGTTTCCAGGTTTGATGTCACGGTGTATAATATCGTTCTCGTGGAGATAGGCAAGTCCACTTAAAACATCCGTCAACAACTTTATTAAAACAGCATTTTCCGGATGCGCCCTGTAATAACTGAGTATACTGCCGCCATCCAGCAGTTCCATCACACAAACCTGTATTCTTTCAACTTCTCCGAATGCATTTTCGTTTTCCAGGTCATCAATATCCAGGTACCTGCTTATATTAGGATGATCAAGATTAATTACCCGTTGAATTTCTGAACCCAGGCTATAGCGTTCTGAGACTTCGCCGGTCTTATAAATTTTCAGCGCCACAAGCCGTTGAAGCTTTTTATCAAGTGCTTTGTAAACCCGTGAAAATCCGCCCTTGCCCAAAAGATCAGTCTGGGGATTATACTCATATCGGTTAAAAAGCAACATGGCGTTTTTAATTAAAAGTTTTCTTTTGTAGAATCTTCTTTCTGTTTTGGAAGGACAGGTTCCAACGGTTGCACACTTGCGGCTGAATCCTTTGGTATCTTTTTCTTTGCTGTCTTTATAACTATTACTTCATGCTTACTGCGCCGAACGCTGTCTTTAACTTTCGGATTGATAATCTGAAAATGCACAGGCGCATGTAAGTTCGTATCGGGCGACAGTTTTTTTATATGGGCACCTGAATCTCCTACCGGCTGCGGCGCAGGTTGTTGCACCTGCTGATGCGCAATGCTGTCTGTTACAATATTTACCGGTGTATTCGTTACGGGGGTTTTCTGTTTTCTGCTGGCACTATATACAATACCAATCACCGCCAGTACTACCAGCGCAATCAATAAGACAAGGCCCGCAACTTTATTCTTATTCGTTTTCTTACCTATTGGCTGTTCCGGGTCTGCTGTTGTCTGCACCAGGTACATGGAATAATTATCCCTGGTATTGTTAAGCGATTTTTTTTGAAAAAGATCAGCCAGGTTTACATTGTCTTCGTGCGGAGACGATAATAAGTCGGCTATTGCGTCATCACGCCAGTTTTCCAGTAAACCGTCGGTGCAAAGCAGGAAATAATCCCCATCTTCAACCGGCAACGACCAGCCGCCTTCTGCCTCAATAGAGGGTGAATCAGCTTTTATGGCTTTCAGAATTACATTTTTTTGAGGATGTACGATCGCGTCTGTTTCCGATATTTCACCAGCCTTTACCAATGAATTTACCAGGGAGTGATCTTCTGTTTTATACAGTACTTTACCAGATCTGAAATGATATACCCTGCTGTCGCCACACCATGCAATAAATGCCCTGTCAGCATGTAATGCAAGCAAAGTAAACGTTGTGGCCATATCAGTACCGGTTTGGCGGGTTCGGGCATATTCTTTCAATACGTTTCTTGCTTCCTCCAGCAAAGTATTAATGCGCTCAATGGAGAGTAAAGAGATGTCTGCTTTTGATAAAGCGTTGCCCATGTATTCCGCCACCAGCCGGCTTGCTATTTCACCTTTTGAAGATCCGCCTACTCCATCGCAAACAATAAAAATCTTATTGTCCTTACCCACTGTACGCGGGGCAGGCCAAATAAAGTCTTCCTGGTTTTTTTTACTGCCAGTCTCGTTTAAATAATAAAATTTGGCTAGGATCATGCAAGTTGTTAAATGGTTAAATTACCGGCCTGCTTATTAAAAAAAATCAAAAATATTTACTTCGCAAAGGCTTAAATTTTTTATCCTCCCAGAACGCATCATTCATCTTGTCTTTTTTTATATCTGATTTAGTTACCATTTTTGTCTGGAACGACTTATCAAACAATGCCAGTGCCTCATCGGTTTTGCCGGTGAAATACAATACCCTGGCCATATTGTACATAGCCACGCCGTTGGTTGTATCCCTCATATAAAAACGGTTAAAACAGTTGTACGCAGAATCCTTCTTTCCGGCATTCAGAAATATGGTACCCAGTTGCAGATCAAATTCTTTTACA